>DRTC01000134.1 GCA_011372345.1 Candidatus Cloacimonadota bacterium | reverse complement strand
CGGGCAAAAGCATAAGCAGCCAGCGAACCCGTTACGATCACTCCAAAAACAACAGAAAACGAGACGATCAGGGTATTCAGGAAATATCTATTGAACGGAACTTTGTTGAAGGCAGTAACGAAATTATCGAAATGGAACTTGATTTTTGTCTTTTTAGTGATCGCTGCATTCGGTATTTTCCGAAAAGCACTGAATATTTTTCCTTCATCATCGATAAGATTTACCCAGGAACTATCTTTCTCCGTTTTTATGATCTTTATTCTATATTCATCTGAACCGTCATTATAAGCAGAATATTTCTCGATGGGAAGGAAACCGACATTGCCTTTATTCACTTCCAGTTGGGATTTAACAGCAGTCGTAACCATCCAGATAAAGGGAACTACCATGGAAATCCCGCATATCGTCAAGATCAGATAGGTTATACTTCTTCTCATATTTTATTGCTCTTCAGACTCCGCTGAAGCTACGCCCTGACAGGCGGATTCACTCGCATTTTTCACTTTTCCCTTGTTCCTTGAACCTTGTACTTGATCCTTTTAATAATGCACCTTCTTTTCCAGTTTTTTCTGGAATAGCGTCAGTGTCAGGATGATCGCAAACAGCACAAGAGCGATCGCTCCGCCATAACTGAGATCATTGCTCTCACCGAAGGCTTTATCATAAATATAATAAACGATAACTTTAGTCGTTCCCAGAGGTCCGCCGATCGGAGGTCCGGTCATTTGATAGATCTGGGCGAAAACCTGGAAGGTAACGATCGTGGTCATCATCAGAACATAAAAAGTTGTGGGAGATATAAGATGCCAGGTGATCTTGAAGAATTGTCTGATCTTTCCTGCTCCATCGATATCAGCAGCTTCGTAATAAACTTTCGGGATATTCTGAAGTCCTGCAAGATAGATGATCGTGTTATATCCCAGACCTTTCCAGATGGTAACAATAATGATCGAGAATAATGCTAAAGAAGGTCCTCCGAGAGATGACGGCAGATCTATTCCGATCTTCGAGAACATTAGTTGGAAAATTCCGCGACTTTCCGCTAACCAGCCCAGAGGTTCGAGCCCGATCTTGGTCAGAAAGAAATTTGCCAGACCGTTCTGCTGATTAAAGATGATCTTCCAGACGATAGAAATGGCGACCATGGAAGTTACGGTTGGAATGAAATAAACCGAACGATAGAATCCTTTCAATTTTTTAACATTATTAAGTAAAGTTGCAAAAATAAGAGACAGAATAAGACTTATCGGAACAATGAAAATAACGAGATAAAAAGTGTTCAGGAGCGACTGCCAGAATTCCCTGTCCTGAACGATCCTGATGTAATTGGAAAAACCGATAAAATCTCCGGTTCCTGTAACTGTCCACTCGAAAAAACTAACGATGAAAGAAAGAACAATGGGAACCAGCCGGAAGACAATGATGATCACCAGAGCCGGTAAAATGTAGAGATACGGACCAATATCAAATTTTTTCTTTTTCACCCAATCTGCCTTTTCTATTTTTTCTCAAACACAGAATTTAATTTGAATATCCTGTGTCAATGGAATTTTCAAAATGCTTAATTATCGCTATTTTTTGATTCTTGGATCGGGAAAAATTAATTGTTGATCGTTGAAACATAATAAAACATATTTTCCGAAGAGACAGGATTTTCCCAACTTGTTTCAATTGTCTCTTCGATCTCGAGAGTCCAGTTTTCCGGATCGGAATAAGGTTCTGTCGAGGAATAAACATTATATCCTGTTGCTCCGGGAACCGCATCCCACTGAATAAAAACAGAATCCGAGACAATATTTATAATCACATTTTCAGGACTATTCAAATAGGAAAATGTGGCAGTTACATTTTTATCATAATCCATTAAAAGAGTTTCGGGATTGGATGAACCGGTCAGATCATCACTCCATTCGCTGAAATAATTTCCATCATCCGGAATGGCAGTTAAAGTGACGAATGATCCGTAATAGCCCGGAGGATCAGGTTCGAAAATGACGGAACCGTCGTTAATGATCGTGATGATCAATTCACTGTTGAAATCATATTTCCAGACTTCTTTTCCTACATCTTCTGCAATGAACAGCAGGTTTTGAGCAAGACTATCTCCTGACCAGAGTGTTATTCCTTCCTGGTCATTTCCAGGAAGATCCCATTCCATAATATTCGTGCAATCGACTTCCATTGCTCGTAATTTGTTTGAGGAATCCCAGATTGCATACAATGTTTCATTCGATGCTTCAAAATGAAGCCCGGAAATATCCCATCTTCCGCTCACAGGAGTAAATGTATTCACATAAGTAACAGTTGTACTGGTTGAGCTGGTTTTAATCGGAAGTTCAAAAACATATATATTTCCATCATACTGAAGACCGGCATAAAAGAATCCTCCTTCAGCATTGGTTGAATCAGGAACGAATGTAAGTGCTTCTAAACCAAGATTGGAAGGACCTGTCATCCATGGAGTCAGATCAAATGATCTGGTTACAACACCAGTCACGACATTAAATTCAGAAATATAATCCGGTTGTTCGACACCGAGATAAACAAAGTCACTGGTCGAATCAGCAATACAGATTCCTTCCAGATCACCGGCAACATACCAGTTAATAACATTAGAACCATCAGCATCCATTTTTGTAACCATTCCATTATCATTTACCAGGAAAAGTTTCTGTAATCCATGGTGCCAGACCGCCCCGCTCGGTTCATAACCGTTCGGAAGATTTCCACCGATCTCTGTGCCAGGTTGTTGACCAGGAAAGTCATTTCCGAACAGTATTCCAAATAGAAATAATAATCCGGTTGATAATATAATCTTCTTCATCGAATTTTTTCCAATATTATCGAAGAATAATCATCTTTTTGGTTGAAGATTCAAAACTGTCTGATTTTATTTTATAGAAATAAATTCCGGAGGATACAGGTTTGTTGCTATCGTCAGTTCCGTTCCAAGTTATGTGGGAAAGCGACTCCGTCGCTTTTGCTTCAAAATAATTGAAGCACTCCAAGATTCTCACTTTCTGTCCCTTTATGTTATAAATTTCTATTATCATTTGTTCGTTTTGTTGGTTTTGTTCGTTGCTAATTTGAAAAGAAATTGTAGTCGAGGAACTGAACGGATTAGGATAAGAATATATTTCTGAATTTTCTATATTAATATCAGTTTCTTCTGCTGAAACATTATAATTAAAATCGATTTTTAAAGCAGCATACTCCAACCAGCAGCCTGGAGGAGGAAAACTATAAATACTAGATCCCAAATACCAATCATCAATGAAGAACAGGTGTAATTTTCCAAAACCATCTCCCATATCTTCAATTAAACTTCCCGGATAAATATATTCAGGAATCATTCCTGTCAATTCGGGAGTTTCTATCGAGTTCAAGAATATTGGTTCAGACCATTCGTTTCCATTATCATTGGAGATGGAAATAGCAATTTCCGGGCATTCCAACCATTCTTCGTAATCATCATCTCCGGAATTTCCTAATTTTGATTTCAATCCGTCTGACCAGACTGCTGCCAGCCAGTTATTCTCTTCATTTTTAACGATCTTGAAATAATTATCATGAAATGCAACATCAAAATCATATATATAAATGGGCCAGCTATTTTGCCAAACTACATTTCCATCTTCATCGAATTCATCGACTTCTCCGTCTTCATCCAAATCCCAGGGAATCATGGGCAGATCATCATCAGGATTTACTCCGGTCAGATCAAGATCGATAAAACTGAATTCATTCTCAACAATATCATAAGTGAAAACTTTTGGATAAAAAGCATATTCCCAAAAAATAGCATTATTCCAAACATCAGTTTCTGTTGCTCGTAATCCCATACATCCCGGAAATTTGATTTTGGTATCATCTTCCGAAAAAATTGCATTCATGTGTCCGGAATGATGGATGGTGAAATATAGTTCAAACGGTTCTCCGTCATCATCGACAAAAGTATATTCGGTTCCTGATTCATTCATTGGATTATCGATATAGAACCTATAATCTTCGGAAAAATATTCGAAATCACCTTCCCCATAATTCTCATTAAGGAACACGAATATTTCATTTTCCGTATTATAACCCATAAAAGCAACTTTACCATCATCTGATACACAGCATGCTTTAAAAGGTCTGATCCAGGGATCTTCATTATGCCATTGATCCAAAAGAGGAATAGTAGTGAATGTCCAATTTAGATCATTGAATGAAGATAAATCAAGGGTTGTGAAATCAGCATATCCAAAAAGGATGTTTTCGCTGAAATTCCCAGAGGGAGTATTATTCCCATTATTATTAGCATAGACATAAACTCTTCTTGCTTCGGCATTGGGAGAAGGTCCAACAAAAATGTATGGCCACATAAATTCATCATCAGGATTTATTAGATCATACGGATTATCGATCAGGAGAGTGAGATCATTCCATGAATTACTTTCTCCGGAAACATGAAAAGGATCATAGGTATAATAAACATCATAAAATGAACCATCATTTTGATGCCAGGCAACAAGCGGATCTGCCGTTACAGGATCGATATCGATTCCGGCATATCCTTCCCAGATATCAGCATCTCCAATAAAATCTTGAGACAGCAAATTACCTTCATGATCGAAGTAAGCAAATTTTATCCGTCTATTCGAACCACCTGTTTCTTTGGTATGATAGACAAGATAGACTCCACCGGCAGTAAAACCATAAGGTGAAGAAGAGGGAGGTTGAACTTTAAGCGGAATTGCATTGTAACTGCCGGGCATATAATCATAATCGGAATAACCGAGATTGATCGGATCGATAATAAATTCGTAATAGGGAACATCCTTGTTTCTTGCAGGACATCTTCCTTTTGGATATGCAAATGCTTTCGATGTTTCTACCTGCTGTTCAAGGTCATAAGAAATCAAAATTGAGGTTAATAAAGTAAGTAAAAAAATAAATAGATTTTTTTTCATTATTCCTCCCTGAAATTTATGCGGTTCTGTAACACTAATCTCATCAAAACATCACTAACTAGCATAGTTCTAATGAGTTATGAAAGATTTAAAAGTCTCCCCTTAAATTGGTGGATTTTTGCATTCAAAATGTGGGAAACTCGATAAGAAATTTGTCCACAATCCACGCCTATTGAGCGACAATTTGATTCGCTCAATTGTAGTCGTGGTGTGGAATGTGGGCAATATTTCCGAGTTATCCACAGTTTGCTCCTGCAATATTCACCAATTTTCAAATGCTCTAAAGAGCATTTTTTCTTTCATAATCTTTCATAAATTATGTTACACAACCTTTTCCGGACATATTTCAGTAGCAGGTATATCCCGCTGAAAATTTCGGATCGATTTCGGGGAATCTCCAGTCGACCTATGGTCTCCTTCCAATTCCCCGAAATCGATGATTCGCTTCGCTGCTCTCATTTTTCACCTTCCTTTTTCGACACTAAATTAGTATCGAAAAATTTCCAGAGTCAT
>DRTC01000133.1 GCA_011372345.1 Candidatus Cloacimonadota bacterium | reverse complement strand
GTGTAGTTGCGATCGTAGGCAGACCAAATGTCGGGAAATCGACATTATTCAACCGAATTTGCAGAAAACGGAAAGCAATCGTGGACTTCGAAGAAGGAGTTACCCGCGACCGCAAATACGAAGAAGCCGAATGGTCGGGAAACACTTTTATCTTGGTCGATACAGGCGGAATTATCCCGAAATCAGTCGATAAAATCGACAAAGCCGTAAAATTCCAGGCAGAAATTGCCATTGAAGAATCTGATTTGATCTTATTTCTGGTAGATGCAAAAGTTGGAACAACAGATATGGATATGGAAGTCGCAAAAATACTTTCCGGACATCGAGAAAAAGTTATGCTGGTTGCCAACAAAGTCGATAATGAAAAAGACGAATTGGAAGTTTATGATTTTCTCAAACTCGGGTTTGGAGATGCCTTTCCAATTGCTGCCAACCAAGGAAGAAATACGGGTAACTTTCTCGATGAATTGATCACGAAGATCCAAAAAGTTCCGGCAAATGAAGAAGATGATGATTCCATAAAAATTGCACTCGTGGGAAAACCGAATGTTGGAAAATCGTCTCTTATCAATAGAATAATGGGTGAACAGACAACGATCGTTACCGATGTTCCGGGAACTACCCGCGATTCGATAGACCTGCATCTGAATTATCATCAAACTAAAATGACATTCATCGATACTGCCGGTTTGAGGAAGAAAAAGCGGATTCAATACGGAGTCGAATATTTCAGTAATATGCGAACTATTGAAAGCATCAATCGGGCAGATATAGTTTTGCTGATTTTAGATGCAATGGAGGAAATTTCCAATCAGGATCAGAAAATCGCATCTTATGCTGCTCGCAATTATAAAGAGATTATCATTCTCGTGAATAAGTGGGATCTGGTTAAAAAAGACAATTCGTCGGTTGGTGAATTTGTGAGCAATATCAAACGAATTTTGCCTTTTGCTCAATTTGCTCCAATTATTTTCATTTCTGCTTTAACCGGACAGAGAGTTCAGAAAATCATGGACATTATCCAGAAAGTGGAAGCTGAAAGCAAAAAGCGAATTCCAACATCCGAATTAAATAAATTTCTCGAGAAAGTTACAACAAAGTTTCCTCCCACCCACTCCAGCGGAAAACATACGAAAATCTTTTACTGTACCCAGGTTAAAGTCCATCCTCCAACCTTTATTTTTTTCTGCAATAATCCAAAATTGGTAACCGAACATTATCGTCGGTATTTAAGGAATCAGATCAGGGAATATTTTAAATTTAAAGGAACATCTATCAAAACTCTTTTTCGTCAAAGAGATAAAGAATGATGTTCAGGTTGGACTCGACTTGAAAGACGAAGTCGTCAAGTTGAGAACAACCGACAACAGTGAAAAATCTTAAAATAATTTTCGCAATTCTCGACTCACGCTTCGCTACGAGTCAAGTCTTGCTTGTATTATCATTATAAGGTTTCTTATATATTTTTCTTTCGAGGAATCTTTAGAGAATTAAAGGTGAGAAG
>DRTC01000132.1 GCA_011372345.1 Candidatus Cloacimonadota bacterium | reverse complement strand
ATGAATGGTAGAGCGTTCAAGGTATATATTCAAAGAGTATAAGGAGAAAAACAAAATGATCCTCATAAAAAACTGCGAATTATACGCACCTGAAAAATCAGGGAAAAAAGACATCCTGCTTGCGGCAGGAAAAATTATCGCGATTGAAGAAAAAATTCCAAAACCTGAAAACATAGTTGTAGAAATAATCGATGCAGATGGTTTAAAAGCAATTCCCGGCTTGATCGACGGACATGTTCATATCGCGGGAGCTGGCGGAGAAGGCGGACCTGCCACCAGAACTCCGGAACTGAAACTGACACAACTGCTGGAAGGCGGCATCACAACTGTGATCGGTTGTCTCGGAACAGACGGAATGACGCGATCGGTAGAAAGCGTTTTAATGAAAGCAAAATCTCTGCGAGCAGAAGGAGTTTCCTGCTGGATCTATACAGGAGCATATCAAGTTCCAACTCCAACGATACTCGGAGATGTGGGCAAAGATATTGCCATGATCGAGGAAGTGATCGGAGTTGGAGAAGTCGCAATTTCTGATCACCGAACATCCTTTCCAACTACTGAGGAATTGATCAGGTTAGCAGAACATACGAGAGTTGGCGGAATGCTGGGTGGAAAAGCCGGAATCGTGAATCTGCATATGGGAGATGCGAAAAATCCGTTCCAGCCAATTTATGATGCAGTCGAAAAAAGTGAACTGAATTTCAAACAATTCCAGCCTACGCACTGCAATCGGAATGATTATATTTTTGAAGATGCAAAGGAATACGGAAAACAAGGTTATGTCGATATTACCGCCAGTTCTTATCCCTATTTTCCCAAATATGAAACCAAACCTGCCAAAGCGATCGTGGAATTGATGAAAGCCGGAGTTCCGCTCGAACACATAACAATGACTTCAGACGGCTGCGGTTCACTTCCAGACTTTGATGAGCAGGGAAATCTGGTGAAACTTGTTTCAGGTCTTCCTGCTTCTATTTTCTGGGAAACGATCGATGCGGTGAAAGAAGAAGGAATGCCTTTGGAACAAGCTCTTAAACCTGTAACAACCAATCCTGCGGATGTTCTGAAACTGAAGAATAAAGGCAGACTGCAAGTTGGAAAGGATGCTGACATTGTTCTTCTGGATGAGGATTACAAAATCTCATTTCTGATCGCCAATGGAGAGTTTTTCGTGAAAAACTCTAAAGTTGTAAAAACAGGATTGTTTGGATAGAAACCTTGCGAATGGTTGAAAAGTTCCGAAGGAATTTAGAACCTTCGCAACGGTTGATGTATTAATGACCATTATGGAAATTTATAACCATCGGTAAGGTCTAAAAAAAATGAAAAAAAATCAAAACTATCAACTAATAGAAGGTCCGCTCAAAGTCCTCGATCTCAAAGTAATGCACGGTGCAAACTACTTCAGTGCAGGAAAAGTGATCGTGATCAAACTTGATCTCGGTGAATATGATGAAGTCTTCTCAAACGAAATCCCCGGTTTTTATGAAAAACTGAAAAAGCATATTCCCAGTTTGATAGAACATCACTGCTCGATAGGAGAAAAAGGCGGATTCTTCAAACGCGTAAAAGAAGGAACGCTTCTCGGACATATAACAGAGCATGCTGCGATCGAATTGCAGACTCTTGCAGGAATGGATGTTGCTTACGGTAAAACCCGGATGACGAGAAAGCAGGGAATTTACAATGTTGTTTTCCGCTTCCTGGATGAAGTTGCCGGAGTTTATGCTGCTAAAGTTGCGGTAAATTTGATCAACTCCATTTTACTCGATCTACCTTTCGATGTGGAACAAGCTGTTTCTAATTTGATCGATATACGAGAGAAAAGACTTCTGGGACCAAGCACACAGGCAATTGTTGAGGAAGCAAAAAAACGGAATATTCCCTATTTGAGACTCGATGATTACAATCTTGTGCAATTGGGAACCGGGAAATATCATAAAAGAATTCGCGCCACTATTACATCCGATACGAATTTTATTGCAGTGGAAACAGTTGATAACATAGTTCTAACCTCACTAATGCTGAAAAATGCTGGGATTCCTGTCCCTGAAGTTGTCCGGACAAAGAGTCTCAAAGATATACTGACCTTCCAACAAAATCTTCAAAAGCCGATCGTGATCAAACCTGTGAAAAGTAATACTCCTAAAACGATTTGTATAAATTTAGCAAACGCTGATGAAATTACGAATGCGTATAATTGGGCAAAACAATACAACGAGGATTTCATTTGCCAGCAAAATATCGAAGGAGATATCTACAGGCTGCTGATCATCGATGATAAATTTGTAGCAACATCTAAACTGATTCCACCTGAAATCATAGGAGATGGAAAACTGACGATCAAGCAGTTAATTGAAAATCTTAATTTGAAGCGGGGAGTCGGTGATAAAGCGGATTTGACAAAAGTCGAGATCGATGAGATAACAAACAAAATTCTTTTCGATAAAAAATATTCTTTGAAAACCATCCTCCCCAAAGATGAAATTCTTACTCTGAAAATTTCCGGAAATATGAAATTTGGCGGTTTATCGGAAGATGTAACAGATTCGGTGCATCCAATGAATATATTTCTGGCAGAACGAGCTGCGAAAGTTATTGGATTGAATGTTGCCGGAATCGATATCATTGCTCCCAATTTGAAAGAATCTATTTTGAAAAACAACGGATTTGTGATTGGTGTAAACGCTGCTCCTGATTTCAGGATGCATCTGAAACCGACGATCGGCGAACCTCGAAATGTTGCTGAAAATCTGGTGAATATGCTTTTCCCGGAAAAGAAGAAAACACGCATTCCCATCTTTTCTATAACCGGAACAAAAGGTAAAACTCTCGCTGTTGATCTGATTTCCAACATTTTACAGAATTCAGGATACACGGTTGGGATAATTTCGTCAGATGGTCTTTTCATCGGAGATAATTGTTTGATGAAAGGTGATATGACTCATCCCAAATCAGTTTCTCTTGTTTTGAAGGACCCGACCATCGATGCGGCAGTTCTGGAAACTTCGCGGAAAGGTATTCTCAATTATGGTCTCGGTTATGAATTTGCAGATTTCGGAATTGTTTTGAATCTCGAAGAAGAAAAGGTCGAAGATGATCTCCTCTATCTGGAGGATGTTGCTTATGCCAAATCAGTTGTTGCAGAGCAGGTTTATGATGATGGTTTCACCATTCTGAACGCAGATTATGAAATGATCGAAGAGATGCGGAAGCGTCTTTATTCCAACCTGATCCTGATCTCAAAATCTTATCAAAATGAAAGTGCTCGAATTCATTCTGAAAATGGAGGAATCTCTGTTGTTCTCGATGAAAAAAAAATTGTAATCTTGAATGGCAGTGACAGGATAGAATTGCTGCATTTAAATGATCTTGCGGATGATCTTAAAATGAAATTAGAAAAAAATTTCGAAATTCTGTTAGGAGTTGTGGCTGCCTTGTTTGCGTTTGGGATAGATGTGAAAAATATTCGGGAAGGGATTGAGATATTTTAAATCTAAAAAAGAGGAATCAGCAATTTGATTCCTCTTTTTTGTTTTAAATACGATTCTTCCTACTTAAAGTTTAGTTCAAATGACCAGTGGTTAATTTTGAATTTCGTAAGTCCTTATTTTTCAACCTCTGTGTCATCTTGAACTAAACTGAAATTGGGTCAAATGTGCCTTCACCTCTGGTCATTT
>DRTC01000131.1 GCA_011372345.1 Candidatus Cloacimonadota bacterium | reverse complement strand
GTTTGCTCCTGCAATATTCACCAATTTTCAAATGCTCTAAAGAGCATTTTTTCTTTCATAATCTTTCATAAATTATGTTACACTACCATTTATGCTAAGAAGAACACAAAATTTCCACAAAGATTGTTTATGCTATTTTCTTCGTATTCCTTGGTGAACTTGGCAACTGATTATTTTCACAATTCTATCTTCTCAAAAATACTCATTTGTTCCTGCGAAGGTGTTATCCGGAAATGACGGTAAGACTTAATCGTTACTTTCCTTCCTTGAGGAGTTCTATCGAGAAATCCCTGCTGGATGAGATAGGGTTCATAAATTTCCTCGATCGTACCGGGATCTTCGCCAACTGCAACTGCGAGAGTCTTCAAACCAACAGGACCGCCATTATAATTTTCCATGATCGTTTTCAGAATTCTTTTATCCATATCGTCCAGTCCGCAATGATCGACATTCAGCATTTTCAGGGCTTTGTTCGCGATTTCTTTGGTGATAATTCCGTCACCTTTTATTTGAGCATAATCTCGAACTCTGCGTAAAAGACGATTGGCAACCCGTGGTGTTCCGCGACTGCGACGACCAATCTCATCAGTTCCTTCCGGTTCAATGGAAATTTTCATCAATTTTGCCGATCGAGTAATTATCTTCTTAATGCTTTGCACATCATAATAATCCAGACGCAGAACCAGACCGAATCTGGCTCGCAGCGGAGAAGTCAGAAGTCCGGCTCGGGTGGTTGCTCCGATCAAAGTGAACGGTTCGATATCGATATTCAGGGAACGAGCCGAAGGACCGCTATCAATAATGATCTCCATCTTGAAATCCTCGATCGCAGGATACATATATTCCTCGACAACATGGTTTAATCGATGAATCTCATCTATGAAAAAAACATCACTTCTCTGCAGATTCGTTAAAATTCCGGCAAGATCAGTAGCTCGCTCTAATACCGGACCTGCACTGACTTTTATTTCCGTTTCGAGTTCATTGGCAATAATATAAGCCAGAGTTGTTTTCCCCAATCCGGGAGGTCCGTAAAATAAAATATGATCGAGTGGTTCTCGACGCAGCTTTGTTGCCTGAATGGAAATATCCAGTATTTCCTTAATCTGCTCCTGTCCGACAAAATCGTTTAAAGTTTTTGGTCGGAGCGTTCTATCGAACTCCTGTTCATCAGGAAATTCTTTCGGATCTGAAATTCTTTCTAACATTATTTTTTCCTTTTTTTGTCGCTGATTTTCACGAATTAACACGGATTTTATTTAGGAAATTTTTTTAGTTAATTGAGTCAATTTTTTTATTCCTTTTTAACTATTGCAATACGCAAAAAGTTTCATCCCTTTTTCCTTCTCCATCTTGAGAAGTAAGACCGTTTTGCATAAGGAGATTCATCCAGAGATCTTCGGATTTTACAATTGATAAATATCCACATAGCAGCGAGCAGGGCAAGTAATCCGAATGAGGAAACAATATAAGGATTACAGAAAAAATTGAAGAATGCATGTAAAATCATTGCCAGTAATAATGCAAATACAACGGATATAATGTTTTTCTTTTTAGAAAACTTTATATTTCCCAAAGCATGTCCCCAAATGCTGGAAAAAAGAGCATGAGCAGGAACAGACAGTAATGCCCTGATCAAAATAATGTTGGGAAGCAGAAATTTTGCCTGCTTACTGAACTTGAAAAGATAAATTCCGTTCTCGATCGAAGCAAAACCCAGAGCAACAGCAGATGTATAGACGATTCCATCCATCGGTTCACTGAAGTTTTTGTTCCGATATAAAAATATGAAAACTATCAGGAATTTGGATGATTCTTCGATGATGGGAGCAGCGATCACAGCACTCGTAAAATAACTCCATCTGAAAGGTAGTTGCACCAGGAATGTGATGGCAACTGCAAGAATTCCTAAAAAATAAGAGATTAAAACAAGTCTCAACGGTTCTGGTTCTATTTTATCTCTTTGATAAAAATACCATAACCAGTAAAGACCGGGAGCAAAACCTAACAAAAGATAATGCATAATTTCATTTAAAGTTCTTTCAAATATTGTTGATAAATATTTTCACTAAAACAAACAAAAATGACTTCCTGAATGAAATCATTATTTTGCAGAAAATTCTTCATTTCCCGAACGGCGATTTTTGTTGCTCTTTCAATAGGAAAATGATAAATCCCGGTACTGATAGCAGGAAATGCGATTGTCTTGATTTTATTCTCAACTGCTAAAATCAGACAGTTTTTGTAACAGCTTGCCAGCAATCCATCTTCATTTCGATTTCCTCCACTCCAAACAGGTCCAACCGTGTGAATAACAAATCTTGCCGGAAGGTTATATCCTTTCGTGATCTTCGCTTCTCCGGTTTTGCAGCCATTCAGTGTTCGACATTCTTCCAATAAATCAGTACCTGCAGCTCGATGAATTGCTCCGTCAACACCTCCACCTCCGAGTAAAGTTCTGTTGGCTGCATTAACGATCGCATCGACATTCAGTTTGGTGATGTCACCTTTATGAACTTTGATCTTCATTCCTGCCTTTCTTCTTTTTGGAAATGATCGCTGTTATATAGCCGATGAAGAATCCAATGATCAGGATTGCCGGATAAATAATGATGCGAGACATACTGATCGTCCAGAAATAGACTCTGAATTCAACAACTTTTGTGTTTTGGATGAGTAAGATAATGAACAGGATAAAAAGAATTAAAATGATTATTGTTTTGGGTTTCATTGCTTCTCCCGAACTTTGCAAGACAATTTAGCAAATTGTTTTACGATTCAGTTTTCTTTGAAATATCTCGCTGAATCTCCTTTATTTGTTCCTTAAATTCTTCCGGCGCTTTGATAATTCCCCAACCTTTCTGCATCTGAAATAAACCATTATAAGCTGAATCATGATAGGAACGAATGATGTGCGGAATTTCCCGTTTTGATAGTTCGGTTTTCATCAAGTTTGCTTCTATTTCATTATTTAAAACTAAAATCTTTTTGAATGTTTCTTTCATATTTCCTCATTAAAAAAAGACTCCACCAGAAAATTATAATTCAGGTCAAGTCTTATTTTTCTATTTTCGATTATTCGGGAATTTATGTATTTACGGTTAGCGAATCATATAAATATTTGTCTCTTAATCCAGTATAATTCCTTGTTTAATCTAATTCAAGTAATATTTTACGCTGAAAGCAGATTTGCTATAAAAAATATGAAAAGTATTAAAAATATCAAAATCCCGATCCTTAATGTATTATCTGCAATAAAATTTAAAATTAATTTTGCTTTTTTCATTTTTCAATCCTCTCTATTTGTTAGAAATCTACTGCAATACTTGTTCCAAACAAGATAACTCCTTATTTAATATGAAGTTATTTATTTCAGCAAAAAATGAAACTGCCCGCATTTGCTCGATATCGAGCATGATAAACAGCAACTTTCACATAATCTGCCTAAAAATACGATGATATAACAAACACTGATATTTGTTTCAAAGAGGGATTAGTTGCCCGATTACGGACATTCGGGATAAGAATTAAATTTAACAGAAAACAAGAAAGTTGACAGGGAAATAGTGTTCTATAGAAAAGCAAAAAGTAAGAAAAAGGAAATGAATATGATCCATATTTACACGGGTAACGGAAAAGGAAAAACAACAGCTTCGTTAGGTTTGATCATCAGAGCACTGGGAAATAAGAAAAAAGTATGTTTGATCCAGTTCATGAAAAAAAACTATGTTTACGGTGAGATCAAGTTTTTGGAAAAACAGCAGAATATCGATATTTTTCAGTTCGGGACAGACCAGTTGATCGATCCCAATAATCCGGATGAGATCGATTTTATCGAAGCTGAAGCCGGATATGAAAAAGCAAAAGAAGTTCTGAAATCAGGGAAATACGATTTGATCGTTATCGACGAGATCAATGTAGCGGTTGAGTGGAAACTGCTGCCGCTCGAAAAACAACTTGAGCTCCTGAACATAAAAACAGATGCGGAAGTTGTTATGACCGGCAGATACGCAAGGGAAGAAGTAATCGATAAAGCTGATCTGGTCACGGAAATGAAGGAGGTCAAACATTATTTTTCCAAAGGTGTTCAGGCTCGGAAAGGTGTTGAATTTTGAATAGCGAACAAAGCTAACAAGAACGAACAAAAAGGAATCTATAAATGCAAAATATTACCCGCGAAACACACGAAAAATGCGAAAATAAAAAAGTAGCAATTTGATTTAATATGAAAAAATTAACTTGTCTATTTCTAATTTCGATCATTACGTTTTATTCATTTGCAGAAAACAAAAATGAAGATATACATGAACTGTCTTTATCAGAAAAATTCAAACAAGCAAACACGGAATTACTCAAAGCCATCACCAAGAAAAGGATAATTTTTACTGGGATCAGTCCAGCAATAGCACCAAGACTATATTTAGGATTAGTGAAAATAAACAAGTTGAAAAATGAAAGAATAAGGGAAGATATTTTTTTTATTCATGGATTTCATTTGGAAGGTTTACAAGTTTACGGATTAGCTGTGAAATGTAATTATTTCAAGGAAAAAAGAACAGGATTATACAAGAGTATAATCGTTGGTTTGGATTACGCGATGTTTCCATCACCTTTTGGTGATCCAGGAGGTTCGAGTAATTGGGGTTCTGTCTCATTAGCTATTCCTACTCTTGCTTTTGGTTTAGGTTATAGTTTTCAAATTTCTGAAAATTCTTTTTGCAGAATAAGTCTGGATGCTGGATTTAAGATATTGATCAGCAATCTTAATATAACTTTTGTATTTTAGGAAAAAATGAATTTCCAGAATTTTATCGAAAAAAATCTCTAC
>DRTC01000130.1 GCA_011372345.1 Candidatus Cloacimonadota bacterium | reverse complement strand
GAATTTACCTTTTTCCTCAAGCGTAGAGTATTTTAGAAAATATGTCGAATCGGTCGAGATTGAAAAAATCAGATTTGAGTTTTCTTTCCTGAAATCAAATGACTCCAGAACGGGATTATCCGGAATTTGTGTATTTTGTAAGATAGCGGTTTTTTCACAATCGGATGACAGAACAATTTTGATCTTCTTATATTCCTCTATGATCGAATAATCAGGTCTTTCTTCAAAAACCAGGACAGTGCGGTCGATTATTCCATAATTTTTATGATAAACATCCTTAAGACTGTTTGCATAGACAAAACTGGAAAATATGGAAAGAAATAAGAGTAAAAATTTCTTCATTTCTCCTTCTTGATGATTTTCCCGATAAAAGCATATGTTTCAGGAATATCAGAAAAAATCTCACGATAATTCTTCTCTTTCTCTATCTTCAATTGGCCGATCCTTTTGTCAACATTTGTTTCTCCCCAGTTGTAAGCAGCCAGACTCAAACTCCAGTTTTTATCATATTTTTTCAGAAGATATTTCATATATTTGGCAGAAGTGTGAAGATTGGTGGGAGGAAACCAGAGGAAAAAAACGGGATTTTTTGGTTGGATGTATTTTGCCGTTATCGGCTGAATTTGTCCCAGACCGATCGCTCCTTTTTTAGAAAAAGCGAAACTTCGGAATGCGCTTTCTGCAGCTATTTGTTTATAATAAAGGGAGATATTCAGATTGTGAAAAGTTGCAGTTGCAACGGTCATTATTCTTGCGGAAATCGGATTATAGAAGAGGATAAATAGAATCAGGAAGTAGAAAAAGAACTTGATCCAGCCTTTTTTCATTTTCTTAACTTATTGCTTTTGTAACAGCAGAAATTGTCATTGAGAGGTTTTCTCTTACCGAATTCTTCCGAAGCAATCTACAACTCTAAATATAACGATAATAAGATTGCTTCGTTTGAAAAGCATGTAGAATACTCGCAAAGACATACTTTAATCTCATTTTCTTAATTTTCTTTTTACATGAAGCAGATTTTTCTGAAATTTTTTGTTTTGAGGTGCAAGTACGACTGCTTTTTCAAAATAACCGTATGCTTTTTTAAATTCTTTCTTTAAAAGAAGAACTGATCCGATATTATTGAGTGTATTCGGATTTTTAGGATCGTATTCTTCTGCTTCCAGAAGGTATTCTAAAGCTTTAGTATCGTTTTTCTTCCTGATCTCGATTTGAGCTTTATAGAATAATTCCTTTGATTTCACATATTTTTCCCGGGCAACAACATCTTCAGCTTGAGCAAGATAAGCTTTTAAAGGTTCACTTTGCGGTTTTTTTTCAACCAGAATCCGGTAATGATCGATCGCTTCATCCCATTTCCTCTGCATGATCAAACATTCAGCCAGAGAGAGAATATTGATCTCATTATCTGGAAAATCCTGATAAATTTTTTTGAAGTACTTTTCTGCTTCTGAATATTTACTTAACGAAAGCAGAGATAAAGCCAGATTAAAGATATTATCGGTGGAATCATTCAATAAAACCGCTTTCTGAAAATAGGAAAATGCTTTTTCCAATTTGCCGGAAATAAGTAATTCTCTTCCTTTCTTTTGGAAATATTTTTCTTTGAGGGAGATTATGAAGT
>DRTC01000129.1 GCA_011372345.1 Candidatus Cloacimonadota bacterium | reverse complement strand
GAGAAAGCAGCCGACGGTTCTATTATCGGTGTTTCGGATTTTCAGTTTGATTAATTTTCACATTCCGAAGTCTTTTTTCAAGGTGTTGTGCTTAAACTTGTCACAAGTGATGCATCATCTTGTAATAAGTTGATCTTGTTATCCCCGCATTGACGACTTAACACAAGACCATCGGCTTGTGCCAAGTCTCGGTTTGTTAATTCTCTCAAACAAGAAGTTTGAGTTGCTGAACAATTCGGGAGAACTGTTTTACGATTTATATTTGATTCGGAGAATCAATATTACAACGAAACGGAGTTTTGTGTTACAATCAAACCTTGACACCCAAAAATAAATAATAATTTTAGTCAGCAAATAAAGAAAAGGTATTTTTAATGGAAAACTTGAACCAATTAGTAGCGGTAAGAAGACAGAAACTACAGAAATTGATCGAACTTGGTGTCGATCCTTTTCCCAATAGAAGCGAGCGAACTCATAAAATAATCGAGCTTCTAAAAAATAAAGATAAGTTCGTGCAAGAGCAGCAGAAAGTTAAGATAACCGGTCGTCTCGATGCGATGCGTCGACAGGGAAAGATCGGTTTCGGAAATGTTTCGGATGAATCCGGAAGGATACAATTATTTGTTCGTAAAGATACGGTTGGAGAGAAAAATTACGAGATCTTCAAACTACTCGATCTCGGGGATTTTGTGCAGATCGAGGGTGAATGTTTTATCACCCAAAGAGGAGAATATTCTGTAAAAGTTCACAAAATAAAAATTTTGGGAAAGAATCTTCGTCCGATCCCGACCGTAAAAGAAAAGATCGTGGATGGCGAGAAAAGAAGGTGGGATGAATTTTCCGATATCGAACTCCGTTTCCGCAAAAGATATCTGGATCTATTGCTTAATCCTGAAAATAAAAGGAATTTTAAGATCCGTTCAAAAGTAATCAAAGAAATGCGTAATTATCTTGATGAAAAAGGATTTCTGGAAGTTGAAACTCCCATCTTGACTTCTCTTTACGGTGGAGCAAATGCAAGACCGTTTATAACCCATCACAACACGCTCGACATGAAATTGTATTTGCGGATCGCGATCGAACTTTATCTGAAAAGACTGATCGTGGGCGGGATCGAGAAAGTTTATGAAATCGGGAAAACATTCCGCAACGAAGGAATGGACAGAAATCATAATCCTGAATTTTCCATGCTCGAATTGTATCAGGCTTATGCTGATTTTAATGATATTATGAATCTAACCGAGGAGATGATCCAGCAGATCTCCATAAATATTTTCGGAACAGAAACGATCAAATTCCAGGAACATGAAATTTCTTTGAAAAAACCGTGGAAAAGAGCTTCCATGCTTGACCTGATCAAAGAGGAAACCGGTTTTGATGCATCCGATTTTGACTTCGAAAAAATCAAAAAATTCTGCAGAGAACATGAGATCGAGATCGAACCGAGTATGAATGCAGGTAAACTGATCGAAGAAATTTTTAATCACTTCGTGGAACCGAAACTGATCCAGCCAACTTTTGTGATCGATTATCCCAAAGAGATTTCACCTCTGGCAAAAACCAGACCGGATAATCCGAATTTGGTAGAAAGATTCGAACTCTTTATTGCCGGAAACGAATATGCAAATGCTTTCACGGAATTGAATGATCCGCTCGAACAACGAAAAAGACTGGAAGTCCAGGCGAAACTGCGTGAACTCGGGGATGTGGAAGCAAATGTCATAGATGAAGATTTCCTGGAAGCTCTCGAATACGGAATGCCGCCAACCGGAGGTCTGGGGATAGGAATAGATCGATTAGTAATGCTGTTTACAAACAATACTTCTATCAAGGAAGTGATCCTTTTTCCGCAAATGAAACCGGAAATGTAAAAGGTTTCTGCAACGAATGAAATTGTCATTGCGAGGAATCTTACAAAGGAATACCCGTGAAGCAATCTACAACTCTAACTCCATGATAAGAAAGAGATTACTTCGATAGATGCCAACATCCGGCAGCTGCCGGACGTAATGACAACGCATTTCTGATAATTTTTAAAACACGCAGTTATGCAGAACTCATGGAAATGTAAACCAAAGGAGGAAAATATCATGAAAGAATTAAAAGTTGTTGTTGAAAGAATAATTGATCACTGCGATGCGAAATTAAAACCCGGAGATGCTTTCTATGTTACCGGAAAAGGAAAGATCAAAATACCTGATAACAAGGAATTCTGTATGTTCGCCTTGCAGAGCCTGATCCCGTTTCTGGTCAGCAAGCAGCATGAAGCAGCAGATTTTATTGAAGAAATGGAAGAACTTTGCTGCCCCGATCCGGGCGGAGTTGTCTTTAAAATCAAATATCTATAAATTTATGTCGAGAACCAAAAGAACTAATAAATCTCGGTGTAATAGACAAAGGCGTATATATCTCTTTCCTTATTAATGGAGAGTCTCCTTTTTGCGAAAGGAGTTCAAAGGATTTGTAAGAGATTCGTTTGGAAATTCCCAATAAATTCCCCCTTCAAAAGGGGGAATTGAAGGGATTTTATAACTCCGGAGTCATATATTTTCCTATTCAGCTGTTATTCTAAAATATTTTATAGAATCAAGAACCTCGGTATAAGTTCCCGAAGTATTCCCTGTTTCCTCGACAGTTGTAAATGTTCCATAAGGATCAGAATCGCTGTAGATAGTGTAAGTTAGTCCACCCACCACATCCCAGGAAATTGTAACATTTGTTCCGTCGTGTGAGATGGAAATGTTCTGGGGAGGATCTGGTTGCGGATTGGCAATTACATCATTTTCATCGCGAGGTTGGATCTTGAAATTCCCGTAAGCATAATAGACCGGTCCTGTAACTTCATAAGTTGTTCCCAGAGTCGGCTCAAAACCATAACCCATATCATCGACCCGGATCGAACCGGAACCATCATTGATCGTCCATTCACCGTAATCACTCGGATCATCCGGATTTTCATTGTCGCATTCCCCGGTTGTGGTGACCAAAACTCCTTCGTAATCTTCAGTTCCTGCATCGAGAGTAGAAACAACACTTGCTGCCGGCAATTCATTTCCGGAAGAATTTACGGTATAGTTAGTGACAGATCTGATCTCGGTCAAACCGTAATACTCATAAACTTCCCCTTTGATCGTAGCATCGTCGCCAAGTGTTGCCGAATGTCCTGAACCGTAAACTAAAATACCGTTCCAGGCGCCGGTTCCATCCTGCAGGAAATATCCGTTCGTATAAGTTCCTGTCACGATCCCGGAAGTTGTTACTATCTGTTCGTTGAAGGGAGAAGATGAAGTTTGACCCTGAATTTCATAAATTGTATAGGTAGAAGGAATCGTGTA
Organism: Candidatus Cloacimonadota bacterium; assembly: GCA_011372345.1. Lineage (NCBI taxonomy): Bacteria > Pseudomonadati > Candidatus Cloacimonadota > Candidatus Cloacimonadota bacterium. The sequence continues at coordinate 1,048 of DRTC01000129.1, read as the reverse complement.
GGAATTTGTAGAAGATGTTGTTGTATCCGGTTCATCATCAGTTGCTTCCAGATAATAATAGACTGTTGTTCCCTGAATTTGAGCCGGGATAGGAGTTTCTGTGATATAACCTGCTCTTGTGTTCAAGATCAAATTGATATTATTCGGGAAAGTCGTGCCGTCAGTTCCCCAGGATAATGATGCAGAAGTTATGGTTCCGTCGGAGTCCGTAATATCGGCTGTAACATCAACAGTATCATCCGCATCAGGATTTGCCGGATTTGTCAAAATATTGGTAATTGCAGGAGGATTGTTTCCGCCATCTCCATGAGAACCGAGTCCATCGACCGTATCTTGTGGATAACCATCCCATTCGATTGCCGGATCAAAATCATTATCTCCATTAGAATCTCCTTCCGTGATCTCCGATTTTCTTCTCAAAGTGTGATTTTGAGTGGTTGTATCTCCGCTTCCCCAGACTTGCTGAACACCGATCTGTCCGATCACATCGACATCACCGGAAATTCCTTCCAAAGTCACGGCATCGTCTCCGTTAAAACTAAGAGATCCTGATGTTTGGTCGGGAGTTCCACTCCATGCTGTTGCCGAACTATGAGCCAGCACATAAACATCACCGGCTGTAAGAGTTCCTGAAAGATTGATCGTACTGTTTGGAGAAGAACTGCCGTTGGCATAGATTTTAACGGAATAATCTGCCAGATCGATTCCGGAGTCTGTTCCGTTATAAATTTCCAAGTACTTATTATTACTGCTTCCTTCGATATATTCGGAAATAAACAGGTTTGTTACGGTTTGTGTTCCGGTGATGGAGAAGAAACTATCGCTTTCATCATTAGGATTTCCATCAGAAGCATCGGAAATCCTGATCTTGTAGTCTGTTCCCATTGTTTGTTCGGAGGGAATATCCCACATCCAGGAGCCGTCATCGTCCGTTGAACTGACAAGTTCAGTATAATCTCTGACAGTTTCCTGATAAAGTTCGATCTTTACATTTCCTGTAAAATCGCTGGAAGTCCAGGTTATTTCGTAAGGATTTCCTCTTTCCCAT
>DRTC01000128.1 GCA_011372345.1 Candidatus Cloacimonadota bacterium | reverse complement strand
GTGCATTAACCGTGTTAATGCCAAGCGATTCCGATTTATATCGGAACTTCCAAATGATGAATCACAATCAGGATTGATTGTGTTACAAGAATATTCTGTCTGACTGGACTTCATCTCCGGCAACTGCCGGATGATGGAGTTCAGTTGGTGAAGTGCTAACTCAAGTCCAATTTCGCTTCGCTCTGTTGAACTCGAGTCATCGCTTAATATTTTCTGTTTCGAGTCGTCGTCACTTCGTTCCTTACGACTCGAAAAGCTATTTCACAATCCTCGTTCCGGCTTTCCCGGCAACAGCATCTGCCAGAAGATCAGGAGTTGTGATGATCACTTCTTTTCCACCTGCTTCCAGAAAATCGATCGCTGATTCGATTTTCGGTAACATACTTCCCGCTTTAAAATGACCATCAGTGCAATATTTTTTTGCTTCCTGCAGAGTCATTTTGGAAATCGCTCGTTCATCTTCTGTTCCGAAATTAAGAAAAACCTGTTCGATAGCAGTTGAGATGATAAGATAATCAGCTTTTAGATTTCTGGCGAGAAGTGATGAAGCTCTATCTTTATCGATCACTGCCGGAACTCCTTTCAGAAAACCGTTCTCATCTTCTATAACGGGAATTCCACCACCACCGACAGCAATAACGATAAAATCGTTTTTCGCTAAAGCTTCGATGGCATCCTGCTCGATTATTTTTATCGGAATCGGAGACGCAACTACTCTTCGATAACCTCTTCCTGCATCTTCGATAATATCCCAGCCAAACTGTTCTTTGTTTGCTTGAGCGTCTTCTTCTGTCAGGAATGGACCGATCGGTTTGGAAGGATTTTGAAAAGCATCATCGTTTTTATCAACCAGAACTTGAGTAACAACTGTTGCTACTCCTTTTTGAATTCCTTTCTCTTTGAGAATGTTTCCAACTGCCTGCTGGATCTGATAACCGATCGCGCCTTCAGTATCCGCTCCTGCAGACGGAATCGGAACTTCGTGTAATTGACCTTTTGCCAGTTCTGATCTTAACAGGATAAATCCAACCTGCGGACCATTACCGTGAGTAACAATTACATTAATTCCCTGCTCGATCAATTTTACGATATGTTTTGAAGTTTCGTAAATACAATTGTATTGATCTTCGACAGTTTGATGCTCCTTATCTTTGATCAGAGAGTTTCCTCCAATCGCTAAAACTGCTAATTTTGACATTTATTTTCCTCCAAGAATTATATAAGCCTTGAAAAAGTTTTATAAGGCTTTTCTTCCTGCTGAATTTTTTCAATGGTTTCTTTGCATTATCTCACTAATTATTCTTATATTCCTCGCTAAACCATTGAAAAGGCTGATGTGAAAGAATTCCTCTGGATAAAGCCTTTTCAAGGATTTCTCCAGAGATTGCTTTGATTGTAACAGCAAGATCGAAAAACTCGCAAAGACAAATTTATACTTCCACTTTCATCCCTGCAATTGTCATTGCCATTATTGCTTTTTGAGTATGAAGCCGGTTTTCGGCAATATCAACAATAATAGAATTCGGTCCGCTGGCAACCTTATCTGTAACTTCTTTTCCGCGATCGACTGGCATCGGATGAATATATAAAGCATTATTGGTGCGGTTCATTCTTTCCTGATTGCAGATCCAATCCGTCATTTTACTGGCTCTGGCAATCTCTGCTTCTTTACCGATTTCATAGAAATCCGGTCCGAACCAGTTACGGGAATAGACAAACTCTACATCTTTTGTATATCCTTCATTTGGATCGTTAATGATCTCGAATTTTTTTCCGTTCGCATCGCAGTTTGCTTTTACTTTTATGATTTCTTCTTCAGGAAGATCATAACCTTTTGGGAAAGCCAGTTTCACATTCATTCCTAATCGAGAAGTTATGAGCAGATTTTCGTGAACCGAGCAATATGAACGAGCAAGTGCTCCGTGTGCCCAGGTCATCAGAACAGTTTTTCCTTCCAGGTTTCCTCGATGTTCCTGCATTCCCATTACATCGGAAAGTCCCTGGCAGGGATGATATTTATCATCTGCCATATTGATAACAGGAGCATTCATCCATTTGGCATATTCCCGCAGAAGAGCATTTCCATCGCCGTAATTCTCAACGGAAGTTTCCAGAATCCTGATTCCCATTCCGCAGGCATAACGATCGAGAACTTTAGCTGCATCCTCGATAGTTTCTCCTGCTTGAACTTCTACTCCTCGGCTGGTTTTCTTCAAACGCATTGTTTTTGGTTCCAGGAATTGGGCGTGTCCTCCGAGTTCTGTCGCAGCCGCTTCGAAGGATATTCTCGTTCTTAAAGACGGATTGTAAAAGAACATCAAAAAAGTTTTATCCTTTAAAAGTTTATTGTACTTTTCTCCATACCTATCTGCTTTCATCTCTTTTGCTAATTTCAAAAGAGCTTTTATTTCCTGCACCGATATCTCTTGCGTGCAGATGATGTCTTTTCCTTTTAAATCTATTTGCATTTGGTTCTCCCTTATTTGTACATTGAAAAAGTTTATAAGGCTTTTCTTCCTGCTGAACTTTTTCAACGGTTTTTTGCATTATGTTACTTATTATCCTTATCTTTCACGCTAAAACCATTGAAAAGGCTGACTTGAAAGAAATCCTCTGGAAAAAGCCTTTTCAAGGTTAATTTTCATAATTTTCTTCTTCCCATATTTTTGATTCCCAATATTCTTTAAAGGACATCTTGTATTCATTTCCGGAATTGTAGAATTCCAAACGAATTTTCTTTGAAATCATTGAATTTTCAGAATCTGAACTCCAATTATTGTAGCTTGAATATTCCCAATTAGATGGATCACTAACTAATTTTGCCTTTATAGGATTTAAATGTAAATAATGAATTATATTAGCGAGATATTCATTTGAATTTATAATCTTCGGTTTTGTCGAACTTTCAAACAAAGTTCCCTTACGATCATTTTGTTTATTAAATGCTTGGACATATCCACTTAAAACTTTCTGAATCCATTTTGCAATAATCTTCTCAGAATTCTGTCTGACTAAAAGATGAAAATGATTTGGCATTAAGCAATAAGAAATTATATCAAGATTGTATTTTTCTTTTGTAAGTCTAATCTTTCGCAAGAAAAAACGAT
>DRTC01000127.1 GCA_011372345.1 Candidatus Cloacimonadota bacterium | reverse complement strand
CAATAAAATTAGAAACCGTTAAAACGGTTAATACTTTTTCCTGTTTCATTAACCACCAACTTAAGTTGGTGGTTAATAAGAAGATAGAGGTCAATAACCGATTCATCAGTTTCCAAATTTCATGCAAAATTTCATACATATTCCAAATTATTGCCTTTTTAGAGTGGACTCATTAATGGAATTCAAAAAATCTCGGATTTCTCTCGTTTTGTCCAATTCGATTTTTTTCGCATTGGAATAAATGTTATGATCAAAAATGAATCTCATATTATCTTTCTTTTTTTTATATGTTTTGATGACCCAATAAAGTAATGAATTTCTTGTGAAAAACTGCTCGACAAACCTTTCTTTGTTTCCGGAAAAAACTTCTTCCTGAGTGATCATCCTTTTGATCGTTCTGGTCAAGGCACGATAGAAAACTAATGGGAATGAATAATTCAGCCAGATAACGAGTTCTGCTTTGGATAAAACAATATCCTGCACAGACATGTAATTTCCTTCGATGATCCAGGAATCTCTTTCAACAATTTCTTCGACTTCTTTCCTGAATTCAGGAAATGATTTTGCTGTCCAGTCTGGTCCCCAGTAAATTGCGTCGAGTTCGATATGAGGAATATGAAGGATTCTGGAAAGATGTCTGGCAAGAGTAGTCTTTCCGCTGCAGGTCGAGCCGACGATCGTGATGTATTTGTATTTATTTTTCAAATCAGATTATTATTCTTTTTCCGCTTCCTTTTCTTCTTCTTTTTTGATGATCTCGATCTTGAATTTGGAAGCAACAGCAGCTAAAGCGCCAATCGCTGCCCAAACCGGAGCGAGTAAAACTCCGACAACACCGATCGTTACCGGAATTTCCAGGTAAGTCTTTCCGTCCTCATTTTTAATGATGATCTTGCGGACATTTCCTTCGTGAATGATCTCTTTTACTTTTTTAAGGAGTTCTTCTCCTTTTACTTTGAATTCACTCTTTTTTGTTTTTTCGCACATGATTTTTCTCCTGTATCTCCATCGTCTCGATGGAATTTTTTTGTAACACATTTTTGCAAAATGTGCAATTCTCGACTTGTAAAGTCGAAATTCCGAGCGAATAAATCCGCTCTCTAAATCGAAAAAAACATTCTAAAGAATGTTGTCAAATAGAATGCTTCAGTGTTTCTTGAAAATCATTGAAATGGTTACAGGATATTTCCTGTTTTTTTAATCACAATGTCCGTCAAAAGCCGGATTAAACAATTGTGGTGTTAATCTGATTTACATATTCACAGAACGAACTATCAGAATAACACCCGATTTCAATCGGGTGAATATCACTCAAACAAATTTGTATAAACCATTTTAATGGTTTTCCGGTTTTATCCAATCCCAATCTCCGTGAAAAGAATTCCTGACCTCTTTCATTTCTTTCCTTTTTTCCAAATATCGTTGTTTCATGCTTTGCAGCCATTTCAGATGATCTTCAGCATCTTCAGGTGTCAGAAAAATTCCATGCTTATCTTTTTCTATTTTGAAAACCGGTTTTCCCTCTTCTAAAACCATTTCTCCAAAATTGCTGCAGACAATACATTTTACATGATTGTTTGGGAAAAACTGGAAAGTATCATTTCCGCAAAGCGGACATTTTTGTTCATTATTTGGAATTGATTTTTCAGACAGAATTTTTCCCAGGTTTTGGATTTTTTCATTATTGTTAGAATTCAGCAAAACTTCTCCCGGCAGCGAACCAATCAGAATTTCGATTCCTTTGATATCTGCCAGCAACACTTTCAGGAATCTCCTGATTTCGAGTGCGGTTGTTCCTTCTTTTCCTTCCAATCCGGCAACGCCGATTCCGATTGCTGGTTTTCCCCAAATCTGTTCAGCATATTTATAGAAAGCGAGTCCGCGGTCGAGTAAAACTTTCAGTTCGGAATTTGCTCCTAAAAAATATGTCGGAACAGATAAAATTATCACGTCTGTTTCGATCATTGCTTTGATGATTTTAATCAGATCATCATTGATTGAGCAATTCATTTTTCCGAATAAACATTTGAAGCAGGCTTTGCATGGTTTGATTTTAAAATCTGAAAGTCTTAAAAGTTTAAGTTTATGCGGTTCAGGAATATGTTTAACGAGTTCTTTGACTGCCAGTTCGCAGTTTCCTTTTTTGCGGGGAGATGCGATGAGGGCGAGGATGGTTTTCATTTATCTTTTAAAATTTTGAGTTGTAAATTCAGAAAACAGATTAAGGATTAACAAATTCAACTGCATTTTTTATTGAAATTCTCATCACTTCCGCCCAATCATCAAGTCCATATTCTAATCCCTTCTTTACATATTGCATTTCTGTTGATGAAAGGTCTCGACCAATTAAATCTCTTGAAACAATCTGTGCATCTTCATTAGTCAGTATAAAAAGAACATCGTTATCTTTAGCCATTTAAAAATTCTCCATTTTTTCTATCGCAACTTTTTCAATTTTTGCCAGAATATCTTCTTTCCACTTCTTGCCAACTTTATCAAAAATATCTAATAAATCCTCAAATATTTTCTCACCAGCGATAAAATTCCAGTATTCATCTCCAACGAGAAAATCGACTCCTTCCTGCATAAGATTCTGATTTGTAAATCTTTTATAAGGATTTGGAAAGTAAGGATTATACGGCAATGCTAAAATTGAGCGAATCGGTTTTCTCTTTCTTGCAATCCATTCTAATAATTTTACTTTTGTTTTTGTAAAAATATCAATATTAGGTTTAACTGTTTTTATTTCGAACAAATATTCAGAATCATCTCTTATCATATAAAAATCTACAATTTTTCCATCTTTTTGTTGTTTACCATTTTTTGGAGAAGCATTTAAGATAATCTGCATATCATTTTCATAATTTGGTTTTCTCTCATTATTTCTTAATTCACGGATAATATTATCGATAACAGATTTTTGATTTTTTGAAATAACGCTACCTAAATCATAATTTCGAAAGCATTCAATACAATTATCTTCAGCCAATATCATAGAAACTTTCTCGTATATTGACATTCCTAAACTTGTCGCAATAGAATGGATGAATGAGTAGGCTGCAACTTTTCTGCTGTCCTGAATCAATCTAACCAAAAAAGGCATAGAATGAGATTCTCTTGCATACCTCTTTAGTTTATTTTCGATTGTTTTAACTAATAGAAATTCAATTTTTTCTTTTTTCTCATTCGGTAAACCCATTTCTATTTCTCCTTCAAATGAAATATAATCTCAGCATAAGCAGTCTTATCTCTTTCAGTTCGATTCAAAACCGGTCTTTTAAATCTATTTACAATTTTCATTCCCGATTTTTCTGCAATTTTCGGATACAAATTAAATTTATCATTGGCAACCAGAAAAACATCATAATAATCTATTAAAAACCGTTTACAATTATTCAGAACATCCGAAATCCCTTTTACATAAGATTCTCTCGCTTCCCGACCATTTCCATTAAAAAGCGGTCCGATTTCCAATTCGTCTTTTCTCTCGTATCCAAATATTTCATAAGCATAAGCATGCTGTTCATGATAATCGATTAAACCAACATAAGGAGGAGATGAGAAAATTCCATTAATCTTTTTCTTTAAGATTTGTTGATAAAATTCATTATTATCTTTTACGATTTCTCCAAACAAATCGATAGTTCTGGAATCCCCTGTAAAACACTTTTGAAAAGTATCAGTTCTTAATTGGTGAAAATGAAAGAGTCTTTTCAATGTATCGTTCGCATATCTTTGCCACCAACTGAACATTGAGAAGAGAGGTTTGCAGATTTTGAAATGTTTATGGCAATAATAAGTTGAATAAACAGGTTCTTTTAAGGTTGCTAAATCAAAATGAGTTGTTGCCCGACAACTGCGTACACTCCTGCTTAAAATAATCTCCAAGATTTTTTTTGTGTTTAGATTTTGAATTCTATTTATGTTTTTCCGAACAAATTCGATTTCATCCCGAACCGGTTTCAAATACCATTTGTCCAAAAAATATTTGTTATTGTCTTGTTTGATTT
>DRTC01000126.1 GCA_011372345.1 Candidatus Cloacimonadota bacterium | reverse complement strand
TTTTGGTCCTTTTTAGTTTTAAATGGGTCGATCTATTAAATACCCAAACAACAAAATCCAAAAAACAAATAAATTCCAAATAAGAAATATCGAAATAACAAACGAGCGTTGCTTTTATTTGTTTTGAATTTGTAATTTTATTCATTGTTTTTTATTTGGATTTTGTGTTTTGAATTTTGAGATTTTCCTCATTGCTATTTATTTGCATTTGGGGATAATTGTTTAATTTACACACTCATTTCTACAAAGAGGTTAAAGTTGTTCCTTGATATCCTTTAACAACTTTTCTTCCAGCTCGGAATAAGTGCCTGAAATCTCACAACCGGAAGCGCGAATATGTCCGCCGCCATCATATTTCATCGCGATTTTATTAACATCGATATAATTTGAACGAAGATGCAACCTGAACTTTCCAGACTCGGTTTCCTGGAAATAGATCAAAATCTTAACATCTCTGGTTCCTTTGACCCAACGCGTCATTTTATCGGTTGCTTCTCGCGTTAAACCGTTCCTTGAAAGCATTTCCAGAGTTGAATGCATGAATAGTATCTTCTTGTCCTCAAATGTTTTAATTGTAGCTAACACTTCCCCGATAAATCTCATTTCTGCGGGAGATTTGTTCATCAGGAATTTTTCCGCAATATTTCCGGGAACCAATCCGAGTTTCATTAATTCCGCAGATATTTGAAATGTTTCCGCATCCGTATTGGCATTGATAAAATTATCAGAATCGTTTAAAATCGTTGTATAGACAGCTTCTGCAATATATTTTTGGGCAAGTTTCGGAAAGGAAGAAATTTCATTTGAGAAGAGGTTATAAATAATCACACCGACACTTACTTTATCAGTATCGATATAAGTCTCAGAATTTGAGATCAGTTCATTTTCAGGATGATGATCGATCGCGATTATTTTTTCTGCTTTGGAAATTAGAGGAGCACATTTACCGATTCTTTCCTCTTCATGACAATCGAGGATCAATAAAAGATCATACGCTAATTTATCGGAAAATACGATCGATCTTTCCCGTCCGTTTAGGAAATCATAAACAGCAGGAGCGGTTTTTTCTAAAATTATTTCTGATTTAATATTTTTTTGAGATAATATTTCCTGCAGAACGAGAGCAGCACAAAATCCATCTCCGTCAGGACTGTAATGAGTAACAATTCCTACAGAAGAATATTTTTCCAACGATTCGAGGAGTATTTTTTTTAAAGATTCAAGTGAATTAACTCTCATTTTCTTCCGCATGGATTTTGGCAAAAATATCCTCTAAATGCCGGGCATTTTCTTCCAGATCATCATAGAAAAAACTTAATTCCGGTATTATTCTTAAAAGTTTCGAAGAAGCAATTTCTTTCTTGAAAAATCCGGAACTTTTTGTTAGAACCTGCTCGATCTTCTTTTTTGAACCTTTATTTAGAAAGGTAAAATAAATCCTGGCATGCGACAAATCTTTGGAAAGTTTAACTTCTGAAATGGAAACCCATTGTAAGTTTTTGTCTCTTAACTTATAATTTATGACATTATTAAATAATTTCAGGAGTTCTTTTTCCATTCTTTGAATGCGAATGCTTGGCATTTTTTCTCTCCTGTTTTTTGTGATCTTTTAAATTTGCCAAATTTACAAAATTTGGCAAATTTTAGCATTTTCCGAAGCTTCTCACAAAGGAATTCTCTCACATAAGATTCGGAAAGTTTTAACGCTCGAACAGACAATTCATCATCGAACAAACCTTCCGAATCCTCAAAATTGAGAAAATTGAAAGAAGGCTTCGGAAGGGAACTCTTACAGTTACAACTTCCTCGCAACTTCCTCGATGATGTATGTTTCAATTATATCACCTTCTTTGATATCATTGAAATTCTCTATTCCAATCCCGCACTCGGAACCGGCTTTGACTTCCTTAACTTCCTCAGCAAAGTGTTTCAAAGAAGAAATATTTCCTTCATGAAGCATGATATCATTCCTGTAAATCCTGATTTTAGCAGTATTGGAAATAATTCCTTTTTCTACGAAGCAGCCTGCAATTGTTCCTACTTTTTTAATTTTAAATGCTTCTTTGACAACAGCATTACCGAGATATTTTTCTTTCAATTCAGGAGCTAACATTCCCTGCATTGCCAGTTCGATATCCTCGATCGCTTCATAAATTATCTGGTACAGTTTGATCTCAATATTTTCGTCTTCCGCCAGTTTTTTGGCTACATTGCTCGCACGAACATGGAATCCGATGATAACTGCCCCGGAAGCGGAAGCGAGACTGATATCTGCTTCATTGATCCCACCGACTGCCTTGTGAATGATATTAACCACAACCTCGTCTGTACTCAATTTCTGGAAAGAATCACAGAGTGCTTCTACTGATCCGTCCGTATCTCCCTTAACGATCAACCTGATCTCGTTCATTTCATGTTCTTTGATCTTCTGGAAAAGGTTATCGAGACTGGTTTTACTTTGATATTTTTCTCTTTCCTGACGAATGTGCATTCTTTCCGCACTTATCTGACGAGCAGTTTTTTCATTTTCAACTTGATTGATGATATCACCGGCTTTGGGAACTTCATTCAAACCATAGATAATAGCCACATCGGAAGCCTTTATTTCTTTAAGTTCCTTCCCGCGTTCATTTTCCATCTTTCTGACTCTTCCAAAAGTAGCTCCGCAAACAATATTATCGCTCTTTTTTAGATTTCCTTCCTGCAACAGAATAGTAGCGATCGTTCCCATGCGCTGGTCTTTTCTCGATTCGAGAACAATTCCCTTTCCATGCACTCCCTTGGGAGTTTTTAATTCCTGCATTTCTGACGATAAAAGGATAGTTTCAAGAAGCTCATCTATTCCTTCACCGGTCAATGCCGAGCATTTCACCCAGAGAATTTCTCCTCCATAATTTTCCAGCATGATATTCAACTTCATCAGATCATTGATAGTTCGATCTATATTTGCATCTTTCAGATCGATCTTATTGATCGCAATAATGATCGTAACATTTGCTGCACGAGCGTGATCGATCGCTTCAATAGTTTGCTTTTTTACGCTTTCATTGGCAGCTACGACAATGACTGCAATATCGGTTACATTTGCTCCCCTGGCTCGCATGGCTGTAAAAGCTTCGTGTCCGGGAGTATCTATGAAAGTTATCTTTTTCTTGTTAAATTCGACCTGATATGCTCCAATATGTTGCGTAATTCCTCCGGCTTCTCCGGCTACAACATTAGTTGAACGAATTCGATCCAGAATAGCTGTTTTCCCATGATCAACATGACCCATAACTGTGACTACAGGTGGACGGGGAATGGTTTCAATATCTTCATTCTGCTCAATCTTTTCATCTAGAATATCAGTTCCGTATTCTTCCTGGAATTCCACATCAAAATCAAATTCATCGCAGATCATTTCCAGGGAATCTTTGTCTAATCTTTGATTGATCGTTACCATCTGACCCATCATAAAAAATTTGGAAATAATATCAGTCGCCGATACTCCCATTAATTTCGCTAATTCACTTACAGAAGTAAATTCATTTATCACAATCTTTGTATCGGTAATTTTAGTATGTCTATCGTCTCTTTTATATCTTTTCTTTTTTGTGGAACCAGACAATGTTTTCTTAATACTTTTGCTGATTTCAGCTTCTTCCAGCTCTGTTGGTGTAAATTTCTTTTTTCTTCCGGATTTTTTTAACTGCTGCAATTTAGCTTTTAAATGTTTATTTTTTTCCTCGTATGTTTTAGCTTTTTTCTGTTTATCATCTTTGAATTTACCGGCTGGAAGTTCTTTCATAGGTGCAGGAGGAGGTTTTTTCTCTCCGGTTTTTACAGACAGTTTTCTTGTTGGCTTATATACAGATCCTGATGGTTTGGATATATGAGGCGGGACCTTTTTTATCTTCTTTTCAACAAAAACCTGAATTTTTTCAGTTTCCGGCTTTTTCTCGGTTTTTGGAGCTTCCTTAGCTTCTTTTATTTCCTGTTCTTTTCTCTTTCTCTCTAATTCAATTTTCTTATGATAAACGACTCTGTCGTGTTCTCGCTTCTTAACCGCAGCAACTTCCTGGTTGAATCTCTCTCTGATCTTCTGCTCGACTTCTTCAGCCACAGGACTCATGTGACTTTTAACATCAACACCAAGATCGTGCAGATGTTTTTTTAAAGCAGCAGTAGAGATTTTGAACTCTTTTGCCAGCTCGTGAACTCTCTTCGACATTATTCCTCCAAACCTATTGAACTAACCGATTAATTCCTTTGGCAAAATTTTTGTCTATAATACAAATTATTCCCAAATCCCGAATGTTGAATGCTTCTCCTAATAATGATTTCGTTCCAAATTCGATGATTGGGATACCGAAATCTTCCACTATATTCTGTAATCTCCTTTCCGATTTCTCTGCAAGATCGGAAACTTTGATTACCAGCTTTGCAGAACCGTTTATACAGGCTCTTTCGCATTCATCATAACCTATTTTCAATTTCCCGGCTTTCCTGGTTAGATGAAGCAGGTTAATAATTTTCTGTTTTTGTTCTTCCATATTCAATTTTTCTATTCAAGTCGAAAGAGAAGCGACTACTCGAAACATTCGGATCACTCGTTCAATTTCGGACCAATGTCTTGTTCCTAGACGAGTTCCTAACGAGTCGAATTAGAATACAAAATAAATGAGTCATTTAACCTTTCTCTTTACCCACTTTTCTATTTTTTCCAAACATTCATTTTTATCACAAACATAATATCCCCGTGCAGGAAATTTTCTTTTGAGATCAAACACGATTTCCGTATCAATCAGCACAAACCGGAGAAATTTCTGCTGCTCTGTTTTGCTTTTGCAAATAACACAGGTACGCAGAGGAACATGTCCTGCCTTTGAAGATCTATTCGGCATTAGAAATATTCTGCTGATTCCTTGAGCTTGATCGCAGTTTTTTTGCCAAGACCTTCCAAGTGGCACAATTCATCGACAGATGCTTCAAATATATCCTGAACCGAAGTATATCCATGAAACCGTAAAACTTCCGATATTTTAGGAGTAACTCCGTCTAAATCACTGATATGACTTGTGATCCGACGTTCTTCGGAAATTTTATTTTCAAATTCTTCTTCCGTATAAATATCGAGTTTATAATCAGTCAACTTGGCTGCAAGTTTGACATTTTTCCCTCTTTTACCGATCGCCAGATTTTTATTTTTTTCCGAAACAATTATTCGTGCAAAATTTCCTCTCTCAGCAAGATAAACTTTTTCCACGAGATCAGAGCCAATCGCATTTGCTACTAATTGTTCAGGAGAATCATCCCATAAAACAATATCGATCAGTTCTCCGTTTATTTCCTGTCTGATCTGCTCGATGCGAATACCTTTTGGTCCTAAACAACTTGCTGTAGCATCGACTTTTTTATTATTAGATATGACTGCAACCTTTGTCCGCATTCCCGGATCACGCACAATTTTCTTGATTTCAATCTCTTTAGAATTGATCTCCGGTATTTCTATTTCAAATATTTTTTTAACAAATTCCGGACGGGTGCGGGACAAGATCACGATTACATCATTCTTTCTTTTGCGGATATTGACCACATACGCTCTGATCATATCACCAATTTTAAAAAACTCACCTTCTACCTGTTCTTCTAACGGTAACAGAGCATCTGCATATCCGATATTTACGATCAAACCATTATAATCGATTTTCCTGACTTTCCCGGTTACGATTTGATGCTTCTGCTTTTCATAATCGAACATTATCCGGTCTTCTTCTAGTAATTTTATTTTTTCTAAAATTGATTTCCTGGCATTCCTGATAATTTTGGGTTCAAACTCATAGATCGGCATTTCAACAGGAATTTTATCTCCCAATTCTGCGTCTTCTTTATAATAAAAGGCATCTTCCAAAGAAATCTCACCAAGAGATACATCTCTTTCTACAACAATTTTATTGAATTTCACACAGATTTTACTGGTTTCAAAATCTGCAGTTATTTCTAACTCATTTTCAGAAGTCAGTTTTTTGGAAACTGCTTGTAACAAACTTTCCTTGATGATCTCTGCTAATTTGCCTTTATCTAATTGCTTCAGAGCTGCCAGTTCTGCTAATGATGCCATTAAGTTCGCACTCATAATTTCTCCTTATTTCTTGAAATCAAAATATGTTTTTGCTTTTTTTATATCCCGAAAAAAAACCGAAACAATTTTATCTTCAATTTCGACATTGATGAGATCGGGTAATACTTCTCTTAAAATCCCAATTTCAGTCATAATTTTATCTTCCATCTTGAAAGTTAATTTAATTTTTTCATTAATAGCACTGAGATAGTGCTTCTTTAATTTCAGTTCTCTTTCCAATCCGGGAGATGAAACTTCAAGAAAAAATTTCCCCGGAATGATATCTTCCATATCAAGAACATTGCTGATCATCCTGCTGACATTCCGACATTCTGTGATCGAAACTCCATTGATTTTAGTAAGAGAAACAAGAATAATCTTGCCTTTAGTGGTGTTTTTGATCTCCACATCATAGAGATCAACATCATTCTGCAGACAGGCTTCTTTTGCTATTTTTTCAATTTTCTCTAACATAACACCCTTTTTATACAAACAAACCACTGTAATCAGTGGTTCGAGTTTAATATCAAAAAAATGCTGACATTTTCAGTCAGCAGATTTTTATCCAGACCTTTTCAATTTTTCTTTTGGGTAAGAAAATTTTCATTATTTCTGATGTCAAGAAGTAATTTGAATTCAATCTTTTTAAAGATGTCTTTCATCTCTAATTGCTTCTTTCAACCATAGACCGGAAATCAATTCCTACGAATTTCTCCGACTTTAATCCGTATCTACCGGAAATTACTTCTACAAATTAAACTCGGATAATTATGAATAAACTATGGAAATGAAACTGATGTAATGATTTATCTATAAATCAATTACATTATTGCATAACTCTGTTTCTTTAATTCTCTCGACAGAATCAGATTTTTTACTTTTCTAACTGATCAAAATGAATCACAAGCAAAGATAAATGACAACTTCATTCGAGGATTAAAATCTAGAACATTTCGATTCATAGAGACGAGAAGACAATCTTCAGTGTGATTCTCTAATAATCGATTAGATTACATAAGTAGTGCTTGAACGAAAAGTACGTTTTCTCAATAAAAGGAAACTTGACTTAAGCCGTAGGTCTTGAGTTAAGTTTACTGACATAAGCAAGTTAGAAAACTTAAATCAAGTCAGCTAAAGCAAAC
>DRTC01000125.1 GCA_011372345.1 Candidatus Cloacimonadota bacterium | reverse complement strand
GTATAGAAAAAGAGGAAATCACTAAACTGCTGATCTTCATCATTCACAAACCAGCTATACTCGATATTATCATCATAAGAAACAACCATAAAAGTAACAGTCGAGTCGAGAGCAACAGTAAATTCATTTTCTTCGGGATAAAATTCTTCGATTTGCGGAGTAAGAATACGAATGCTGTCGATATAGACATTTTCGATTGGATGATCATTGCCGTCGGTTGGGACAGAACCGATTTCGAGGATAACATCCAAGCCTTCGAAAACCTGACCAAAAATCGCATAACTTCCATCGAGTTGTGTTTGCGGAGCAAGAGTTATATAATACTGCGAACCGGCACTATTTGGCTGTCCTGTATTTGCCATTGCCAGAACACCTGCCTGATCGTGTGAAAGATCAGGATGAAATTCATCTTCGATCGTGTAGCCCGGACCTCCGTAGCCGTTTCCGTTCGGTCAGCCGTCCTGGATGACAAAACCATCGATCACACGATGAAAGATCAATCCATCATAAAAATTGTCATTGGTCAGATCGATGAAGTTATTAGCTGTGATAGGAACCAGGTTTTCATACAATTCTGCCCGGAACATTCCCATCGAGGTCTGCCATTCAGCGATGGTCTGCGTGAATAATAATGCGGGAATGAAAATCAGAATTAAAGAAATAAAAAGACTAAAATTGTTTTTTGTTTGGAAATTCATATTTACCTCTGTATCACTACCTTCTCGGTAGTATTTTTTTTCCCCTCGGTACGATGGGATTACTGATTTTCTAAAACTTACCAAATTTTTGAAATTTGGCAAGTTTTTGCTATTTCATAATATTACACGACACTCTCAAAGCATTATGCCCTTCCCATTCATAAAAGATCTGGTAAGCAAGATCGAGAGCTACTTTTGTATTTTTCCAGATATTGAACTGGAAGCCGGTTCCCAGACTGAATTTTTTATTTTCTGCTGTTAGAAGTTCCCGGGAATATCCGGTGCGGAGAGCCAGAATGTTTTTAAATAGTTTTAATTCCAAACCTGTTTTTATTTCATCTTCCGTATCTCTGTGATGAGATTTATCATAATCCAGAGAAAAGGTAATATTTTTCTTTTCAATGGCATAACCGAAGACAATCGCTGTTGGAATATCTTCAGTATAATTACCTTGTGCAGTTCCAACTTCATTTTCACTGTTCCACCATAAATTATTGATGGGATTTCTCCATAAAAAACCCAAAGTCTGTGATGAGGAAATTTTTCCCTGCAGCCCGATATCCAATCCGAAACCGTGAGCAGAACCGGTTACTTGATGATTAAGACCACTTCCATCAAAATAAGCACCATCACTGTTATTTCCAAAAAAAGAACCGAAATATTTCATGTTCATACCGAGATTGAATCTTTGGAAAAATTCAGGCAAAGGAAATAATTTATTATTAATAAAATTACCTTTAACAGCACCGGACAAATAAATTGTCAGTTCGGAAAGAGCATCATCCCCGCAATATGTTATACCTGTTGCAGTTGAAAAATCAGGAGTAACTTTATAACCATATCCAAAAAAATTATATGATACCAGTTTATGCAAACTTGAATTATCAAAAGCAAGATTATGTTTTCCAGCCATTTCATTCAAACCTGCCGGATTCCAGATCACGCTGACAGGTTTATCCGTTAAAGCAGTAAACGCTCCGCCCATTGCCATGGCACGAGCATCATAATTGTAAAAATTCGGATCAATGTTGCTTAATTCGGTGAAAAGTCCGAAAAATATTGATAAAAATATGAACAGTAAAAATATCTTTTTCATAAGGATTTTCCTTTTTTTAAAACTTGCTAAATTTTTGAAATTTGGCAAGTTTCCTAACTACTTAATCAAAACGATCGACTTCAAAATCTCCTCTCTCGATTTCGTATCTTCTGCAATTAATTGGATCAAATACCTGCCGTTTCTTGCTAAACGCCCTTCATCTGTTCTTCCGTCCCAATACAAGGTTTCAGTTTCACCTGCCTGATAATTCCCTTTTAACATGGGAGTATTGCTCGTGATCGTTCGCACGAGAGTTCCGTTTACAGTATATATTTTGGCAGTAATTTTCGGATAGCGGGTTCTATCTGATGAAAGTCGAAATTCGATCTGCAAACCTGTATTTGCTCCGATCTGATCTAAAGGTGTGAAAGGATTTGGTCTTAATTTTAAATCATAAAGACCAAGAGGAGCGGAATTTGTTGTTACACTATAATCTCCAAATAAATAAGGAACATTCGGCAGGATAATTTCCGATTCATTGCTATTTGATCCTTTATCTGTTTCTATGATCTTCCATTCCAATTCTATTCCGTCCCAATATGCAAGTGCAAAATTATCGAGTTGGGAAAATTCTGATGTTTCAAAAATCAGACCTGGAAGAATGTTATAATCATTCTGGATTGCTTCACTGGATAGATGAAACACATTACTTAAAACTTCATCTCGGACACCTATTTTTTTAAATGGTGCGACATCAATAGAATTCAAATAAATGTTATCTTGCTGAACAAAGAGAGTGTCCAGCATGGTGGAATAAATGAGCAAATTACAACCCTTACCGGTAAAACAAGTATCATTAAGAGTATTCTGATTAATGAATTTGTAAACTTCCAAAGATTTTTCTGTGCTTATTTTTGTTCCAGATCTCGGATCAAAGGCAAAGATATTGATCTGCATTTCACTGATGAACTTATCGTTTGGATCGTAATGTACGAAATTATCAGAACCTGAAATCGTTCCTATCAGTTCCGGAAGAATCTCATATTCAATCGGGACAGTCATGGAAATACCATTCTCGCTGAACGCAGAAATTGTTGAGAAATAAGAATCATCATTGCTGATCTTATCGATATCATTCTGATCAAAGACCAAATTTGCCAGATATATGTCTTTCAATTGTATGTTTTCTTCCAGACTAACGGTTGCTCCATTCAAAGTTATTTCTGATGAAATGGAACCATCAAGGAATGGAACAACATTTTCAGTTGCCGCAAATGTAACTTTCCTTTTTTCACCTGAAATCAGAAAAAGTTCACCCAGAGCAGGATCAATCGACCAGACAACAGTTCCAAAACTATCGATGACCGCATTGAGACAATTACCTATTTCATCATAAACATTTACTTCAAAATTCGCTTCCTGAGTAAAAACAAAAACAGGTTGATTGGGAGTTATATAGGAATTTTCTAAAAATGGAACTCCTTCGGAAGAGATTGTGAGTTCGAAAGGATAGGTTTCGTTTGAAAAATTAAGTTCCAGTTCCGGGGAATCAGAAGTAAACCAGAACGAGATTACACCGGATGTTTCCTGTTCGGGAATTGTTGCTGTAAGTTGTGTTTCCAAAGGATTCATCTCAATTTCAAAATAAGAATCATGAACATCATAATAATGCAGCGAAACAGGATCGGAATAATTTTCGGTTTTAAAAAGCGTAATCTCAATCTGTTCCGAAGAAAGGAAATTCCCTGAAATTTGCGATTCATCAAATTGCAGAGGGATTTGCTTTTCCTGAACATAATAACCTAAAGTATCAAGTACGATTTGATAAGGTTCGGATTCTATATATTTTCCCAGTGGACCGTAATTCTTATCAATATCAATAGTATAATTACCGGTGTGGAGAATATTATTTACGGAACAATATCCATTATTATTTGTTACCAGGATAATATCGTCGATCTCTGGGGAGGAAATTGTAACAGTTGCTCCGTTTATGGGAATAAAACCGTCATTTGTCATAAAGAAATCGATACTGCAGAGGAAATAATTAAAAATGTAATCATCCAGAATAATATTTGAACCTGTCCATAGAATTGGGTCGCTCTCACCATAAAAATGTTCTTCTCCATATTCGATTTCATAACTCAAAATACGAGTTCCTTCCGATAAATTATTGAACTGGTAAAATCCATTCTGGTTCGTATAAGTTGTATCAAGCGGTACTAAATCTTCATCTTTGAGCACAACTTCCGCATTAAATAACGGGATCATGCCATTATCGATCATGAAACAGGAACCGCTTAATGTTACAGTATCATCATTATATATGAAATGAAAATCCTGTTCAAAAACAACTTCCTCAGTAATTTCAATATTGGGAATAAATTGATAAAACTCCTGACCTGAATAATTAACTGTAACTTCGATAGAAAAAATATCCGGAATAAGAAGATCATTAAATCCATAAAGAGAATCAGGAGATAACAGAGAGATTTCAATTTCTTCTCCCAGACCATTCTGCAGGATCAAAGAAGCTTGATCAGGAGGAACAATTTGACCGAGAACTTCGTCAAAAATAGTTACAGATCCATGAATAGAAGCAAAAAGTTCGATGTGTTCAAGCATAAAATCCTGTTCCACACCTGTTTGTTCAGTAGTGATTTCAATATTAGCAAGTTCAGAATCATAATAATTTTCCTTTGCAGCAAAAACAGAATATTCACCAAGTAAATCAACTCTAAGAGAATAAAATCCTTCGGCATTTGTAGTATCCATAAAAGTATCTCTATTAATTTTTCCTTTTACATTCCTGTTAGTATTAGTTGCCTGAACAACTGCATTTTCTAAAGGATTCTCCTCAATATCCGAAACCATCCCAAAAATGGTCAGATTATCTGGGATCAGGAAAAAATCAGTATAGCCGATGGTTTCTCCGGCTTCCAGATCAAGATTATAAGTATTCTGGGAAGTGTAACCGGATAAAGATGCAGTTATTTCATAAGAACCGGGACTGAGATGAAGCGTATAATCTCCATAATAATTTGCATAAACCCTGATCGGAAAACCCACTTCCGGAGTTGCTGTAATTTCAACACTTTCCAAACCGACAACTCCATTATTGGCATTTCCAAAAACAATCCCTGCATCAGGATTCAGGATAAAATCATCCATAACAATCATATCCGGAGAAGATTGAGAAATATCGATAATAACCGGATCCGGAGAATAATATCCTTCTTTTTCTGCAAATATAGTCCAAGTACCGAAGCTTACACCTTGAAAATTATAATATCCGCTCGAATTTGTTGATTTCGTCCTGGTAATACTGCTGGAAGTCATGGTTACAGTTGCACTCGGAATAGGAACACCAAAACTGTTTTTAACATAACCGATCAGATCTTTTTCATTTTCGATCATGATCAGATCATCAAGCTGAATGTTTTCACCTGCGATGATCAAACTTTCGATCGGTTCTTGTAAAGTGTAACCTTCCTTATCAGCTGAAATCGTCCATAAACCGGGGATTACTCCGATGTTATAATGACCGGAAATACTTTCTACAGAACGGATCTCACCTTCTTCATTTTCTGCAAAAACAGTAATATTTTCCACTAAATACCCTTCATTATCCTTTATGCTTCCATAAAAATTAGAGGGAGAAAATTCTAAAATTACTTCCACAAAAGTATCACCCTGTGGAGAATCCGGAAACGGATCTTCAAAAACTGTGATCAGAGTATCGGAGGATTCATAACCTTCCTTGCTGCAGGTCAGAACATAATCTCCGGGAGTCAGCAATTTAACTTCATGTCCGTTAGCTCCGACAACAAGAGGAACAATATCATTCGAACCATTCACAGGATCCAGTTCAGCAGTTGCATATCCGATAGGAACACCATCGATATTGCTTATTGTCAGATTTAAAGTTCCGATAGTTGTATCATAAAAAAAGCGGAAATCTTCACTGACGGAACTGATATTATTTTCATTAGTAGCATAGACTTTCCAATCATATTCTGAATTTATGAGAATGTTTTGAGCATTGAACTCGATCGAAGTTGAGGTTGTTGACTGGTTCCAGACCGGATAAAATACTTCGCTGTCATTCTCAAACCTGACTTCATAGAGAAAAATATGATAGAACATTGCTTCTTCTACATTAGACCATTCAAAAGTTATGATCTCATCTGCATTAATTATCGAGCTATCAGGAGGATTTATTAAGATGGGAGGATCGATCAACTGAGCAGAAGTATATTCAAAACCAAAAGGGGAGGATACTACTCTCGATGTCAGAAGCGGATCGTTTCCATAATTATTAGCAACAATCCAGTTATATTCGATTCCGCTAACAAGTGGAGGAACAACATTATCAAAAAAACCGGAAGGATCAGCTGAACCGAAAACTGCAGAAGTGTTTGGAGTGATTATCTGCCAGATCGGCTGCACCCCGACAACGATCGGATTACCGTTCTCGTCTTCATCGATCGTAAAAGGATTATCAGAGAGAACGAGGAAATAATAAGGAACTCCTGGATTCGGATCCCAGGTAAAAGTGGGAGTAGCATCAGTTACTTCAGAACCGTTTACAGGAGAAAGCATATTTACCGGTTCTGATGATTCTACCCGAATTATAAATTCAATCGAAGTATAATCATATTCTGTGTTATGGAGGATGCAATAATAAACTCCGACACCCAGATCTAATTCTCCGGGAGTTGTATTGATCGAACCAATGCTTATCATCTCGGAAAAAAGATAATTTTCGATATCTTCACCTCCGGGAGAAGAAGAAAAATATAATCCGCATTCCAGGTCAGTTGGAGACCAGGTGATCTCCAATGCTTCATTTTCTTTAAATAAACCTGTTGGTATGTGGGTGATCGTAATATAATTATCAAGTCGGGGATAAAAATAAAGATGCGCCGGAAGAGGGAGCTGAGGATTTTCTTCACTGATCGTAAAATATCCCATTCCGTCTGCTCGCCAACAAACAGCTTCTCCTTGAGGTTCTTGAGCATAAGGAATAACAAAGGGCTCATCATCGAATGCATCCCAGAGATCGTCTTCTAATTTGCGTGACCAGTAATAAATATGAGAATATGTTTTGATCAGGATCTCGAGTCCGGAAACAGAAATATCCCCGCCCACAGAACCATAATTCAAAAATGTCGGAATATCAATGGTGGCAACCTGCTCCAATATTATCGTTTCAGTTGTCGATTGCGGATAAGCTGCCCTGAAAATTACATCTTCGATACCACCATTTCTTTTAGTAACCACATAAATATCTTTAGAAAGAGATTCGAGCATCAAGGTTTCCGCATCGTAAAGAATTTGATCAGGATATTCAAAAGTGATGGTTTCTGCATCGGAAATAGTCTCTGTTACAGGTTCCTGATCTGCAAAAACTTCCGGTTCAATAAAACGGTAAATATATTTCAAATCGTTTTGCAATCCGTTATCACCAATATCTCCGAGATAAATATAATCTTCTTCATCATCGGGTCCGGGGCCGAGAGCAAGATCTTCCCAATCACGATTGATAATGCCATCGATCGTATATACTCCAAGGTGTTCACCGGAAATATTGAAAGCATAGATAACATTGTCATTCCCGGAATCGTTATGAGTCCAGAAAACATCCGCATTTTTCCGGCTGGCAACGATTCCCGAAGCTTCATCTATCGGATCATGTTCGATCAAACCAAAATCGACCTGACCTCCGAATTGAGGATTTCCGAATAATAAAAACGGGATCAATAAAAGTATTGGGAATAAAAATGTTTTTTTTCTAAAATTCATTAGAAGACCTCTGAAATTTTTTCTTGTTCCCAAATTCTCATCGGCACGATGATGAGGGAACACAATTGGATAAGAAATTTCATTTCGATATAGAAAATTCAAAATACAATTTTTTCATAATTGCATTCCCAAATCGGAATTTGGGAATGAGTTGAAATCATCGGGATTCCTTATTGTTCCCCTCTTTGCCAAAGAGTGGTAAGGGGAGTTTGATAATTCTATTTCAACTCGTCGTTCCTTATAAGTCGAGATAAATTAAAACCTGAAAGTCAAACTTGTTCTGGCAACATGTTCAGGAAAAGCAAGCATGCTGACATCAAGAGTAAGATCGTTAGTGATGGAAACATCAAAACCAGTAGTAAAAGTTGGGATAAGCATGTTCTTATTCGGCTTAACAGGATTTCCATCTTTATCTTTGATATTTGTTAGAACTTGGTCAGCAATGATCAGCTGACCTCCGAAAGACAGGACTGCAGATTTATATAATTTTTTGAATCCCAGACCGAACTTAAAGGTATGTTTGGGATTGAATCCATAAGTATAATCTTTTTGGGAAAACCTTTCGTAATCTTCAAAATTGTCATCGATCTTTTCCCTGCCATCTTCATTTACATTACACCGATAACGGACTGAAAGATTCCCGAGAGATTTTTCATAAGAAAAGACAAAATCGAGAAAATCTTTTTGCAGAGCAGCACTGAGAGCGATCTTTCCCGGATATCTCAATTCAATTTCCATGCTTTCATAAGCAGTTCGATTTGTATAAGTAGGTTTGGAGAGTTCGAGCAGATTCTGATCTAATAATTCCAGTTCGGGATCCAGAAGAGCTTCTTCATCCAAGACACCGAGAGAATGCTGCACGATTTTCAGATAGCCATCGAATTTGCTCCTTGCCGGAATTTTTAAAACCAAATCAAAAGCCCAGTTCGAATGATCATAATTAAATCCGATAATTCCGGTAAAAATGTCGGTTTTCAGATCCAATCGGATCGAATCATTCAAAGTGTCTCTGAATTCTACGGTTGGATCATTAAAAGGCTGATTTATCTGGGCATCACCAGCTCTGCGAATAACACCTTCGAACATAGCTGTTAAATCTCCATCAATCCTTGCGGAAAGCCAGATCAGACCGATCCCGGCAGCCATATTTTCACCGATCGTATTTCCATAACCAAAATCGACTTCGTTGAAATCTGCTCTTAAATTTGAAAACAATTCCATGCCCATCGTAACTCTGGTTGTGTCGTCACTGCTCGCAGCTTCCAGAACACCGGATCCTCCATTACCGATCGTTCTAAAATCGATCAGTAAGGGAGTGTGATAACAGACTCCGAAAGTTCCATGTCCTTTCAGGGGAAAACAGGTTGCAAACCTCTTTATCCCTCCTGCTTGACCGCCTTTTAACTCAACCTCAGGATAAATAAGAGTTCCTTCGATATCATCTCTTTCATCTATTATATTCTTTAACTGTTCATTAATATCGTAAATAGAATTTGCTTTGATGGAAAATGGTATGAGAAAATCGGTTGAAATTTCCGGTTGGCGGAGATAACCGAGACCTGCCGGATTCAAACTGAGAATTCCGGATTCTGCATTAATGGAAGAAATCGTATTACCCATATTAGCCAGACCTGCTGAAACTCCGGTCAGGCTGGAGCTGAAAAAACTGAAT
>DRTC01000124.1 GCA_011372345.1 Candidatus Cloacimonadota bacterium | reverse complement strand
TTGAGTATCTTGTAGTTTTCCAAAAATTGTTTTACATTTCTCGCTGCTCATCGATGTTCTTTTATAATTTTCACCGATTAAATTCCATTCATAAAAACTTCACAAGTTTCCAAAATTTATTGTAGCACATTTTTACATAAATGTGAAATCCTTAATTTATAAAATCTTCAATTTGAAAATCCTCGATTTGAAAAATCGAGCCACATTTTCTTCCACATCCTGAATCCTTATTTTTCTTCTTTCGTGAAATTCGTGGATGCTTTTCAAAAGAAAGCTAGAGTAAGGTTCTAATCAAAAAGTCCTTTCAAAAGATCCTTCGCTTTATCCTCCGCATCTTTCAACAATTTATCAGCTTCATCTTTGGCTTTATTTTCCAGTTCTTTTTTCTTTTTATCGAGTTTTTCCTGGATCTTATCTTTGATCTGCTTTTTCAGTTTCTCGATGCTTTTACTCATATCGAGTTTCACTTTAGGATCAGTCACTTTCCCCGTAACTTTGATATTGATATCGACTTTATCTGCTGCTTTCAGTTTCAAGCCTGCTGAATTAGCCTGTTTGATCAAGTCGTCATAGGTTTTATTGATCCCGGAAGTAAATTCCGATCGAGGAATGGATAATTTTACATCAAAATCAAGAGTTTGATCGGTTTTCATGATACCACCGATCGTTGCGGATGAATTATGGATTTTATTCGTGAACGGTTTCACCTTCAAAACTCCGTTCGTGATCGTGAAACTCGCCTTAAAATCCTTCAAAGAAAATTTCTTATATTTATCCATTTTCAGAGCATTGGCAATTTTCTCCATTGATTTCGGATTTATCACCTGAATATTTTTAGATGAGATGTTTCCCTTACCGTTAATAGAATTTAAAACCGGCTGCATCGTTTCGTCCAGCAAACTGTTAAAGGTCAGTTCGGTCGAAAATTTACCTTTGCAGTCCTTCATGATCGGAACTAACTTCTTCATTGTGTTAAAAGTTTGGAAAGCTGTCTGAATATCGAAATTAACGATCTTCATCCCAAAATCGACTTTCGGTTTATCAATGTTTTTTGAATCATAACTTCCATTTAGAGTTATACTTCCTTGAAGCATGTTCATCTTCAGATTTTCCAGAGATGCTTTACTGTTCTTGATCCTGATAATTCCCTTTGTGTTTTTGATATCCATTTTATCGAAGTAGATCTGCTTCAAGCTGGAGGTTAGTTTGAAATCGATATTATCTGGAATTTTTATCGCTTTAAGTACAACTTCTTTTGATTCCTGTTTCTCTTTCGGTTTTTCTTCAGCGATAAATTCGTTCAAATCGAGAATATTGGAATTGAATACGAAATTTCCTTTAATGAGTTCATTCTTAAAAATAAAAGGCAGGAAATTTTCGATCTTTCCTGTAAGCTTGAAATCACTTTTTCCGATTTTAGAATCGAAAGAAGCAAGTTCCACGAATTTGGGAGAGAAATTCAGAGAGGAATTTCTTATCAGTATTTCCTGCGGAAAATCTTTACTTTTGAATTTAAAAGCGGAAAGTTTAATATTACCGTCAACCTTGAATTTCTCGTATTGCTTCTTTTCAATGGACGACATCCTTCCAGCAATATCTATGTTAGTTTCAATTTTTCCTGTCAAACTAATATCCTGCATGGGAAGTGCATCCTGTAAACTGGAGAGATCGATTTTCCCATTAAGATTTCCGGAAATATGAGGATCAGTGACCGGATTTTTAATGTGAAGCTTGGCATCGAAAGGATTGTTTGCCAATTCAAGATGAAATTTCTCCACATCGATTTTCGTGTTATCTTCTCCACCACCATCATTCACAATATTAACTTTAACATTGATATTATCGACCGATTTCGGGAGATCAGGATATTGGAACATCGCATTTTCAATCAGCAGATTCACACCAAAAGCTGGAATTGAATTTTCACTGACAATTCCTTTTGCATAACCATTTACAGCCAGTTTACCGGAAGTTTTCAAATCTTTCAAATCGCTCATATAAATTGCCGGAATAAATGAAAGAATGTTCTTGAAATCCGTCTTTTTCGCATCGAATTTCACATCGAGTTTCATATCTTTTTCCAGCATTTGAATATTACCTTCAAATCCCAGAGCAAGCTGATTTATCTTAACTTCATTCTCCTTAAAAGTAAATTTTGTATTCGGAATGTCCATTTCAATCCCGGCTTTGATCTCGATTTTTGTATTTTTCAGATATTTGATTTTTGCGAATGTAACATCTAAACTTCCCAGAGTTGAATTAATATCCAGATCCACGAAATCTTTGGAAACATCTCCTTTGATAGTTACATTATAATCTTTGATAACAGCATTCAGGTCAGCATTTTCCCCTTTTGAAACAACTGAAATTTGTTCAATAGAAGAATTTATATCGAGTTTGGAAAAATCCTGCGATAATCCGCCTTTCATCAGGAAATTTAATCCTTTGATATTTATGTTCATCTTGTTTTGGTCATCGATGAAGGAGACAACTGCCTTCCTGATCTCGAATCTTTCCATTCCGATATTAAATTTCCCGGATTCTTTTACCGGTTCGTTAACAGTTTCTTTTTCCGTAACTTTGGCAATATCCCAATTCGCTTTTCCACCTTTCAATATCTTTGCCAAAATCACCGGTTCATCGACAACAACTGCTTTGATCTCGATTGTATCACGAAAAACACTCATCAAATTCACATTAGAATATATTGACTTGACAGTCGCCAGTTTCTGACCTTCAAACCTGTCTATTCCCGTAACTTTTAGTTTCGTCAGTTCAAATGATAAATTTGGGAAACTCTTAAAAAATGACAGATTGAAATCCTCGAATTCGACTTTAGCATTTACATTTTTATTGATCTCGGTCTGCACTTTCTCCAGAATTTTTCCTTTAAATAAGATCGGTGTTAAAATCAAAATTAACAAAATCAATACTACAAATCCCAAAATTGTAAATAAACATCC
>DRTC01000123.1 GCA_011372345.1 Candidatus Cloacimonadota bacterium | reverse complement strand
TCTGAAGCCTAAATCGAGGGGAGATTTCATAACATTTCAGAACACACTTAAATATAAAGAGTTAGGCGTGTATTAATGAGAATTATGTTACACAACCCCCGAATAAATTCGGGTGTATTCTGAAAAGATTACAATGAATAAATATCAGATGAAATAAATCAGAACAACACCATAATTCATTATGGTGATTAAAGAAATATAGCATGCAAAATTATTAACCGTTTCAACGGTTTATAAAAAAAATTATGAACAAAAAAATAATCCCGATCATTAAATCCTTAATCACTGATTTCCTGTATTGGCTCTATATAATTGGTTGTTTTCGCTATCTTGGTTTTCAGTGGTTTGAATTATCCTTCAAGATTGAAATTCATTTAATTTCTGTTCTGATTTTAACACTTATATCTTATTTCACAGCAAATTCCATCGGCAGAAAAATCTTTTATCCAACCTGTAAAACAAAACAAAATTGGAAAAAATCGCTCTGGGGCTGGCTGATTATTGTTGGAATTTTAATAACAATAATTGTTGGTTGGAATCTGGTCGAGATCAAACCGGTAAAATTCTTCACAAAATTCAGGAATGCCGGAAATATTGTCACCGGGATTTTCAATCCTAACTTTGATATCCTGACCATGAGTCTAACTGCTCTTGCTGAAACGATTTTCCTGGCTTTACTCGCAACAGTTCTGGCTATACCGTTCGCTTTTGTATTCAGTTTTTTTGCTGCCCGGAATTTAATGCCGAAAACTTTCCTGGGAAATGCCATTTATCTAATAACCAGAACGATTTCTACTATATTCCGCTCCATCGAAGCAATTGTCTGGGCTATAATTTTCAGTGTCTGGGTCGGGATCGGACCCTTTGCCGGTATGCTCGCTTTGATGATCCATTCGATTGCAGCCTTAACCAAACTCTATTCCGAACAAATAGAAAATATTGATCCCGGACAGGTGGAAGCGATCAAAGCAACTGGTGCAAGTACACTTCAAATCTGGATCTATGCTGTGATCCCGCAGATAATTTCTCCCTATCTGGCTTTTACGATCTATCGCTGGGACATCAATGTGCGAATGGCAACGATCGTCGGATTTGTCGGTGGTGGTGGGATTGGATTGCTTTTATTACAACAGCAGCAGCTTCTCCGCTGGCACAATGTCGGTTTGATCATCTGGCTGATCGCAGCGGTTGTCTGGATCATGGATATGATCAGCGCTAAGGTGAGAAGCAAATTGATGGAGATTTGATGATAGCCACGAAAAGGCACAAAATACGCATAAGATTAAGCAGGACTTGACTTGCAATGACTGAAAGGAATGTGAGTCGAGGATTGAGACTATTTATAATAGATCCTCCTCGATTTATCTGACCACTCAAGAGTAGTCAAACGAATCAAGTCCAATCAATGACACGAATCAGTAAAACTAAATATTTCGACTCGTTGCTATGCTTACAAGTCGAATGGATGATATATGAAATTCAAAGCAGTAATTTTTGATCTGGATGGAACTCTCATCGATTCCATGGGAATCTGGACGCAGGTCGATGTGGAATTCCTGCAGAGAAGGAACATTTCCGTTCCCGATGACCTTTTCAAAGATATGAAAGAGGGAAATAGTTTTATCGAAGTAGCGGAATATTTCATCCGGAAATTTGATCTTCCTGATTCTCCCCGGGAAATTATGGATGAATGGACGGAAATGGTGGCAGAACATTACCGGAAAGATGTAAAATTAAAACATGGAGCAAAGGAATTTCTTGATTTTCTCAAACAGAATAAGATCAAAATGGGAATTGGAACCAGCAATAATGAATATCTGACCAGGATAGTTCTGGAAGCGAATGGAATTTCCGAATATTTTGAATCGATCGTGATCGGAAAAGAAGAAATCAAAGGTAAACCATTTCCTGATATTTTTCTGAAAGCTGCTGCAGAATTGGATGTTGAACCAAACGATTGTCTGGTGATCGAAGATGTATTAGTCGGTGTTCAAGCTGCAAAAAATGCCGGAATGACCGTTTATGCGATCTATGACGAGTTTTCCGAACCTGATAAAAATGAGATAAAAAGAATTGCTGATCGTTATGTGGGGAATTTCAACCAGATTTGGAAACAGGGAATTTACTCATAGTTCCCAATCCCCGATTGGGAATTCTATATTCTGCAAAACCCCTGTTTTGAATTGATAAAGATTTATTTCATTAGTGTGATTTTTCTCATAGAAAAAGGCTGTTCAATATCTGAACAGCCTTTATATTATTCTTTCAATAATTTAGCAATCCGAGTCCGGCTTTTGACGGATTTTTTACTTTCTTTTTCCGCCCATTTTTTTCTGTCTGCGGTTGAAGTGTTCAACCATTAACGGACTGGCAACAAAGATGGAGGAGTATGTTCCAACAATAACCCCGATAAGCATGGCAAAAGCAAAATCATGAATGACGGTACCACCGAAAATGTATAAACTTAAAACTACAATAAATGTAGTTAAAGAAGTAATTATCGTTCTGTTTAAAGTTTCATTGATACTGTGATTGATCACACTTTCATAAGATTCTCTACGATAGACTTTCAGGTCTTCACGGATCCTGTCGAACACCACGATCGTATCATTGAGAGAATAACCGACGATCATTAAAAGGGCTGCCACGATCGGCAGACTGAATTCTGTTCCGGTTATGGAAAGGATGCCGACAGTGATCAGGATATCATGGAATAGAGCGATAACAGCAGCAACTCCGAAAGTAAATTCAAATCTCCACCAGATATAAAGGATAATTCCCAATAAGGCCCAGAAAATCGCCAGGATCGCTTTTCCTTTGAGTTCTTCTCCAATTTTGGGACCAACTTCTTCCTGTAAACGGATCAGGTTTTCAGGATCAACATTATCAGGAAAGTGTTTCTTGATCACATTAACTATCCTGGCACTGATCTTCTCACCTTCAGTTTCTGTCGCCTTTGTTTTGACGAGGATCAAACTACGATTTTCAGCACTTTTAATATCCTGAATTTCGGCTCCTTCAATGCCTTCTTCTTCCAGAACATCCCGCACATCCTGGATCTCGATAACTTTTCCATTTTCATTGACCGGAGTTATATCTAATTCCAAGGAAACACCGCCGGAAAAATCTATTCCGTATTTTGGTCCTTTATTTATCAACAAGAAAACCAGACCGATAATAATTATCGCTAATGAAATTCCGAAAAATATTTTTCTTCTGCCGATAAAATCTATTTTTGTATCTCTAAAAAATCTCATTTTTCCCCCTAAATGCTCAACTTCGTTCTATTCACATTGGTGACAAAACCATCATAGATCGCCTTCACCAAAACGATAGCAGCGAACATTGAACCGACAATTCCAATGGAAAGTGTAACTGCAAAACCTTTGATCGGTCCTGTTCCAAACTGGTAAAGAACAAGAGCCGTGATCAGGGTTGTTATATTTGCATCCAAAATTGTAATTATTGCCCTGTTGAATCCGGCATCTATCGCGGAACGAACAGTTTTACCCGATCTGAGTTCTTCTCTAATTCTTTCAAAGATGAGAACATTGGCATCGACCGCCATACCGATCGTTAAGATCATACCTGCGATTCCGGGCATGGTTAGAGTTCCTTCCAGCATGGTCATGATGGCAATTATGAAAGCAATATTCACAGCCAGTGCGATATTAGCAAAAACTCCGGACAAACCGTAATAGATCATCATGAAAAGAATAACAATTGCCATTCCGATCAAGGCTGCCATAATTCCGGCTTTGATACTGTCCGAACCAAGAGTCGGACCAACTGTTCTTTCTTCGATGATATTAACCGGAGCAGGAAGATTACCGGCATTAAGAACGATGACCAGGTCCTGAGCCTCTTCGAGAGTGAAAGTTCCGGTAATTTGAGCTTCCCCACCTCTGATCTTTTCATCGATAACAGGAGCGCTGTGCACAACATCATCTAAAACTATTGCCAATCTTTTTTTAACATTCTGACCTGTAACTGTTTCAAATTTTTTCGCTCCTGCTTTGTTGAATTTCAGAGAAATATAAGGTTTTCCGGAAGTTTTTGGATCGTAACCCTGACCGATCTTGACAGTTGCTTTTTCGAGATATTTTCCGCTGAGTTCGGTTCTGTCTAAAAGTATATATAACGGTCGGGGAGCATAGATATCATTCTTATCTTCTTTCCCGATCGCAACTTGGATACCAGCTGGAACATGTTTGCGGAATTCTTCATCTTTTAATAGTTTTTTAAAGACAGCGATATTTTTTTGAGAAATTACTCCCGGCATATCTTCGTGAGTAGTCAAAGAAGTGAAAACATTCTGATATTCTTCTTCATCTTCGGTTTCTTCAACTTCTTCGATATCAGTCGCTGCCGAATCTTCAGCAACTGTTCCTTCTTCGGTTTCCATAATATCAAGGTCTTCGCTTTCGAGAATATCTTCCACCTGTTCAGTTTCTATTATTTCAACTTTCTTCAAATAATCATAATTATCAATATTTTCCTGGAGATATTTATCCAATTTTTCAAATGTCTCTTTTGTCTGGTCGGAATTTGCCATCAATTTAAATTCCAGAAGAGCTGTTTTCCCGATCAGTTCTTTTGCTCGCCCCGGATCTTTCAAACCGGGAAGCTGGATAATTATCCTGTTATCTCCCACTCTCTGAATGGAAGGTTCGGAAACTCCGAACTGGTCGATACGATTACGGATAATTTCCAACGCAGTCTTAACAGCATCTTCTTTTTCTTCGTTGGATAATTTCAATTGAGAATAATCTACTTCCAGGACAATTTGCGATCCACCCTGTAAATCCAGACCTAATTTCAAGCGTTTACTCGTCCAGAAATCAGGCAAATTCGGAACAAGAAGAGGAGCAATAAAATATGCTGTAACCAGGACTACAATTAAAATAATAAGTCCTCTCAATTTCTTATTTTTCATTAAATAAAACTCCTTATCAATATTTTTCGATATCTTATTATTTGTTGTCTTCTGAGGTTTTCTCTTTCTTGGAAGAGAGGATTTCCGGTTAAGGAAATCTTCCGAAGAATCTCATTAATTGCGGAGTTCCTTCGAGAAAAAAGCAAGTCGAATTTCTCAGAATAACAACTTTCAAAATGCAAAACCAAATATAGGCTTCCATTTTTAATTAAAGAAAAATCAAAAAGTTTTTTAGTCCTTCAGCAGTCAAGAATTTTGTCCTAAACTCTTAAATCCGATCTCTTTGTCGTCTGGTTTACCCGGTAATTTGATCTCACCATGTTGATTTTCAAAGTTTTCAATGTTCTTCTCCAGCAGATTTGAAAATTGTTTTGCATGCTGTGGTGTTGTGAAAATCCTGCTTAAAATGCGAGCATCTTTTAATCCCGGAGCGATCCTGCCGAAATCAAGGATAAATTCAGAGGGTGAACTCGTGATCATCACAAAATTGGAATAAATTCCTTCTCCGATCTTTTCATCTAATTTGATGTTTAACTTTTTTTTCTTGTCGTTCATTTTTTATCTCCCTTGTCCTCCATAGCCTTGGCGAAGGAGGATTTTTTCCCGCGAAAAATACGAAATATCACGAATTTTTTTTGCTTTAACTGCTAATATACGCGAATAAACGCTAATAATCAGCAAATATTTTTTTTATCGTTTTACTTATATCTTCCGTACTCTTTAAAATAGCGTTTTCCCAATCATTTGCATCTTTCAAATATGGAAGAAGATATTTAACAAATTTTTTTCTTGCTTCGGAAGTTCTGATCTTATCGAGATTTAGTTTATTGATCGTTGATTTGAATTTATGGAAAGGAATTTTCAACAAATCAGGAAAGGATGCATATTCAAGCATTCTCCTGATAAAATACTCATCGGAAATATTCTCTGTTCCATCCCAGAAATATTTTTTAAGAATTTTTCGCATATTTCAGCAGATCCTTCAACAAATCTTGTACAAAAATTTCAAATTCCTTTTCCGGAATAATCTTTTTCATCATTATTTCTTATTCTTTTTGAGCAATGCCTGCTCCACACAATCCGGGATCAAATCCTTTACATCTCCACCCAACCTGACAACCTGCCGGATCATGGTCGAACTCAAATACAAATATTTATTATGCGGAACAAAAAAAACAGTATCGACATCTTGATAGAGCTCTTTATTCATCAATGCGAGTGAAAGTTCATACTCAAAATCGGAAACTGCCCTTAAACCTCTGATCATGGCAGATGCTTTCAGCTTTTTCGCAAAATTAACGACTAGACCGTCAAATTTCTCAACTTTGACATTGGGCAGATTTTTAGTCGATTCCCGGCATAATTCTACTCTTTCGTCCAGATTGAAAATTGTGTTTTTAGCATTATCATGAGCAACCGCTAATATTACTTCATCAAAGATCTTGATCGCTTTTTTAAGAACATCGATATGACCATTTGTAATAGGATCAAATGTTCCGGGATAGATGGCTATTTTCATTTCTTCCTCTTTTTACCGCAAAGACGCAAAGAATAAGATTAAGAAAACAGGATTTTATTCATATCTCTTTCTTATCTGTGATAATCTGTTCAATCCGTGTTATCCGCGTTCTATATCCTCGATTTCCTTCGGGATATTCTTCGAAAGAATTTGATGTCCGGTCTTTGTGACCAGAATATCATCTTCAATTCTCACTCCGATCTTTTCTTTCGGAATGTAAATTCCCGGTTCGACAGTTATTACATTTCCCGTCTTCAGAATAGAATCTCTTTTCCCGACATCATGAGTATCCAGACCGAGATGATGCGAAACCGAATGCATATAATATTGTCTGTAATCCTTTTCATCCTTGATCAGCTTCAGTTTTTTTAGAGCGACTTTAATGAGTTCGATCGTCTTTTCATTGAGTTCTTTCAAACCTACTCCCGGTTTGACCATCGCGATAATTTTTTTATTGATTTTTAAAACTTCTCCATAAACTGCTTTCTGCCTGGCTGTGAACTTTCCGGAAACCGGAAAAGTTCTTGAAATATCAGCACTGTAGTTATTGCATGCAGCACCAACATCCAATAGGATAAGATCATTTTTCCCGATCATCGAGTTATTGTTTACATAATGTAAAGTAGCAGCATTTTTCCCGGCAGCGATAATGGATTTAAAACCGAGATGTCTCATTCCGCTTCTTGTAATCTCATAATTGAGGATCGCCTCTAATTCATATTCCATCATTCCGCTTTTTGCTTTTTTGAAAATTTCCGAGATCCCTTGGGCAGTAATATCTATCGCTTTCTGGATCTGCTGAATTTCCCATTTATCTTTGATCATTCTTAAAGGTCTAATAATTTCCGTAAAATCCTCGTATGATAATTCCGGAAATCTATCGCGAACAGATTTGATAAATAATTGCTGTTTATTCAAAGGAGAATTCAATCCGGAATGAATACGATTGATAAAGCATTTATGCTTATTGAGAAGATACATTCCGAGCTTCCGTTCAAATTCATCCAGGAAGGAAACCATCTTGATCCCGCTTTTTTCTCTGGCTTTATCAGGAAGCATTTTTTCACCTTCCCACACTACCATTTCCGGGATATTTCTCTCAATAAAAAGGTCGATAACAGGTTTATCTTTAATTTTATAAATAACCAAAACAGCTTCCGGAACCTCTAATCCGGTTAAGTATAAAAAATTATTTTCCTGCTGGAAATATCCTGTATCATGT
>DRTC01000122.1 GCA_011372345.1 Candidatus Cloacimonadota bacterium | reverse complement strand
GGATTGGAAATTAAGAGATTTTTGCTGGATTTGGAAATGTAACTCAATTTGCCTAAATTGAGAATCGGAAACTGACTCTTTTATTTGAACAATTCAGGCGAATTGTTTTACGGAAATAACTCATGCATTTAGATCGAGAAAAGAACTTAACACTTCGGAACAAGTTCCGAACTACTTAACAACCCGGCAGGTTGTTTTACAATACAAAATGAAATATTTATCTATTTTTTTAATAATTTTTGTTTCTCTGTTTTTCCTGATCTCTGCTCAAAAAACTGAACTCCTCAAAGAAGCACTCTATTATTCCAAACTGGAAAAAAATTATGTGAAATGCGAACTCTGTCCTAATTATTGTGTGCTCAAATCAGGAGAAACCGGAATATGCGGAGTTCGGAAAAATATCGACGGTACTCTCTATTCGCTCGTTTATAATAAACCAATTTCAATCCATATCGATCCCATCGAGAAAAAACCTTTGTATCATTTTTATCCGGGAACTCAAATTCTTTCTATCGCAACTGTCGGATGTAATCTCCGTTGCAATTTCTGTCAGAACTGGGAAATTTCCCAATCGAAACCGGAACAAGTTCAAGCTTATGAAATGACTCCTGAAGACATTATCAGAACTACAAAAGAAAATAATTGTCAGAGCATAGCTTTCACTTACACGGAACCGACGATATTTTATGAATATATGCTCGATATTGCCAAACTTGCTCATAAAGAAAATATCAAAACTGTCTATGTAACTTGCGGTTATATCAATGAAAAACCTTTGCGCGAACTCTGCAAATATCTCGATGCCGCTAATATTGATCTGAAAGGATTTTCCGAAGAATTTTATCATACTTATTCTACCGGAAATCTGCAACCCGTCTTGGATTGTCTGAAAATTTCAAAGGAAGAAAATCTCTTTTTTGAAATCACTAATCTGATCATTCCGGATGCGAATGATGAACCAAAAATGATAAAGAATATGTGTGATTGGATTAAGAAAAATCTCGGTTCTGATCATCCGCTTCACTTTTCCAGGTTTTTCCCGAATTATCAACTACTGAATCGACCTGCAACTCCCTTGAAAACACTCGAAATGGCAAGAGACATTGCTCTCGAATCCGGAATTAAATTTGTTTATATCGGAAATATTGCGACCGAATTTGAAGATACATTTTGTCCGAACTGTGGTGAGAAGATCATCGATCGTTCCGGATATTTGATCAAATCACAAAATCTCGAGAATGGAAAATGCAAATTTTGCGGATATGAGATTTCAGGAGTTTTTAAATGATTTGCACTTTGCGAAAGTTATCTTCCTCGAATTTCTTATGTCAGAACTTCCTCAAAGATGTTTTGGAGTGCAATAACTGTGTTATTGCAAAACGACGATGTCGTTTTCCCACATTCTTTCCAATCTCCGATTGGGAACTCGATATTATGCAAAATCCATGTTTTGTATTACAGAACAGACACAGGGATTTCTAAAAAAAATTACATTCCCACAGAGGGCTTTGGGAATGATGTGCTGCGACTTACAAGAAGCGAATGACAATGAAACCTTTACAAGAATTACATACAAGGC
>DRTC01000121.1 GCA_011372345.1 Candidatus Cloacimonadota bacterium | reverse complement strand
TCATTAATAATTTGCTCAGAAGATTTGACAATTTGGCAAATTGTTTTACGGCACAATCAGGATTGATTGTGTTACAATAACTCAAATGATCTTGTTTATAAAACCGAACTTGTTCGGTTAAAAATGAGGAAAAATAAAGGCTCGGAACAAGTTCCGAACTACATCTAAAAACTTGCCGAATTTTTGAAATTTGGCAAGTTTTAAAAGACAAAAAATGATAATAATCCCTATAATAACAGCAGT
This sequence comes from Candidatus Cloacimonadota bacterium, assembly GCA_011372345.1. Classification (NCBI taxonomy): domain Bacteria; kingdom Pseudomonadati; phylum Candidatus Cloacimonadota; species Candidatus Cloacimonadota bacterium. The sequence goes on along the minus strand of DRTC01000121.1, from coordinate 1,969 downwards.
CATACTCATCTTCCTGTTTTACAGGAAAACCATACCCGAACTTGACAATAAAAGCAGGTATTTACTTTTTTTTCTCCGGACTTTAGCGATCATATCAGTTCTGATCTTATTAATCAATCCCGTCTATTATTTCCTGAAAAATATTGTGATCAAACCGGAAGTGCTGATCTTATCAGACAATTCAGCAAGTATGGAGCAGAAGCAAAATGAGATTTCCAAAGCCGAAATTTTACAAACATTTCAGAAATCGATGGAAAAAAAATTTACTTCGAAAAATTATAAAATCACAAAATTCAAATTTGCGGAAGGTTTAGATGGTTCTAAATCATCCACAAATTTTTCCAAAACTTTATCAGACATATCGGCAAAACACAACCTTTCTAATGTTAAAAACATCCTGCTTTTCTCAGATGGCTGGTTCAAAGATGAAAATCTGAATATCCTGGAGAATATAAATATCCCGATTTACACATTTTCTCCGGAATTTAAAGCAATCGATTTTGACCTTCAGATTTCCCGACTGAAATACAATAAAACAACTTATACGGAAGAAATTACACCGCTATTTGCTGATATCAGTGCTGAAAATTATTCAGGGAAAGCCAAATTGAACCTGGAAATAAACGGCAGAATAATCCAAACTGAAGAGATAGATTTTAATTCTGGTAATTATCAACAGATAATTTTTGAACAGAATTTCCAAAAAACAGGATTGATCCCTTTTGAAGTTAAGATTGTAGCAGATTCGACCGGAGAAATCAATTTGGAAAACAACCGTTTTCCGGCAGCAATTCAAGTTCTGGAAAGCCGTTCTAAAATCCTGATGATATCCGATAAACTCAATTGGGATGTAAAATTTGTCATCGATGCGATTCAAAAAAATCCCCGCTGGAATGCTGAATTTCTTATGAAAGATAAAATCTTAAAACAGGGAAAAACACGAGTAAAACTGCAGGATAAAATCGAAAATATTAAGGTTTTATTTCTTATAAATTCCAATAATTTGGATTTCAATAACGAAGAGATCGAGATCATAAACAGTTTCGTTAAAAATGGTGGCGGACTTTTTTTGCAGGGAAATCCTATCTCCCAATTGGCGGAAATGTATCCTGCAAAAAAGTCGAATATCAAAAAATCATTCAAATCAAATCTATATTTCACAAAAGAAAGCAAACAGTATCGATCATTTGATTTTAATGATCAGCATTCTGAGGATAATATTCCACCTGTCGATTATTATTATGTGAGTCCCAAATTGCAGGCAAAAGTGCTGGCAAAGATCGAAAATGAGGAGCAAACACCTGCAATTTTATTCCAGGAATATGAACAGGGAAAAATCCTCTATTTTGCTTTTCTGAATTTTTGGAAGTGGCAACTCTGGGATGCCGAACAAAATTTTACGGAATTCATCTCCAATCTGTGTTCCTGGCTCGGGCAGAAAAGTTCCGACAGGTTCATTTCCTATACTGATAAAAACAGTTATTTTGCGGGAGAGAACATCAGATTTCGCTTAAATGCTTATGATGAAAAACTCTCTCCCATGCAAAATCTGAACGCCAAATTAACTATCAGAAATACTGATAAAAAGTTAGTTTTGGAGAAATATCTAATCGCCAGAGAAAACGAATATTCTCTGGAAATCGAATCTCCTGAACCGGGAAAATATTCATATCAGATCAGGGATGAAAATATTGATCAGGAAACAGATGGTGAATTCCTGGTAACAGCCTATAATCCTGAAAATAGAGATCGCGGATTCAACTTTCCCCTGCTTTCGTATATTGCTCTGCAAACCAGTGGGAAAATGATCGACAAAAAAAACCTTGAACTGTTCGATTTCCCCAAAGCAACGATGAAAAATGAAGAAGTAAAAACGGAAATTCCAATTTATAAAAAATGGTTTATTATCGCTATTTTCCTGGTCAGTTTCTGTTTGGAACTTTATTTAAGGAAAAGATGGGGATTACTT
>DRTC01000120.1 GCA_011372345.1 Candidatus Cloacimonadota bacterium | reverse complement strand
TTCTAAAAAATGATAAAAAAGGAGATAAAATGGAACATTTGACAACGCAAACTTTTAAAGAAAAAGTTTATAACTATGATCAGAATAAAGAATGGAAATATGAAGGACAATTACCTTGTATGATTGATTTCTATGCAGATTGGTGTGCTCCCTGTAAAATGGTTGCTCCGATTCTGGAAGAACTGGCAGATGAATATAAAGATAAGATCAACATTTACAAAGTAAATACTGAAGAACAGCAGGAACTTGCTGCTGCTTTTGGGATCAGAAGTATTCCTTCTTTACTTTTTTGTCCCAAAGATGGAAAACCGCAAATGGCAATGGGAGCGCTTCCCAAAGAAAGTTTTATTAAAGCGATCGATGATGTTTTATTGAAGACAAATGTAAATTAGTGTTTATCTGTAAACCTTGCGAATGGTTAAAATCTCCGAAGGAGATTAAGACCTTCGCAATGGTTGAATCAGAGAAAACCACCAACCATTACGGAGGTTTCATTCCTCAACCATCCGTAAAGTCTCGGAAATCTACTTTAAAGATGATCTCAAATTTAAAAAAAGGTTATCAAAAATGATAGCCTTTTTCATTTATGTTTTTTATTCCTTCGTAGCAAGTTTAAGTTTTGCTATTAAATTATTCTGCAAACTGTAATGTTTATGTGATTCGATTTTAATTTTTTCAATGCTGTTCAAATAATCGATCAGATTTTCTTTTTCAACGATTTTTTTCTTATTTTCTTTCTTTAAAGCTTTAATAACTTGTTTTTTCCAGAATTCATTTTTAACTTTTTTCTCATTAAGCAATCCGATATTCTTAAAAGTTGCCAGTAGATTTTCAAAAAGATGAGAATTTTTAGGATTTTTGTAAGTCGTAATTCTACCATCATTGGCGATGGCAGTTCCTTCCATTTCCAGGTATGAAGTTTGCGGAATGATAATATCCGAAATTTCATTAGCTTCAAGATGAGTTTTTATGGAAATGATGAATTTGCTTTGTTCGATCGTCTTTCTTTGAATTTCATTTAGATGTTCTCCATAAACTATCACAAAATCGGAAATTTCAGGTTTCCCGGCCTTGATCCCGAATTCCCTTAATCCTCGCATATTTGAAAAATTAGATGTTGGAAGAACTCCCGAACCGGAGGAGAAATCGCAGATAAATGACGATAACATCCAGATATTCCAGATGGATTTTTCTGTCAAATCATCGCTGTTATAAATGAAAAGAGTTTTTGCGGGTGGTTTTAGTTCATCGATTTTTTCGTGGATATCACAATCTTCATCAAGATCATCATCGTTGTAGTAACAAGCGATTATTTTTTCCAGAGTATTCTCAATTCCGCTATCATTAAATTGTTCATCAGCAAATTTATTGAATTCCTTTTCCTCATCTGTGATCAGGATAAGTTTTTTACCTTTTCTCTGTTGAGTTCGAGCCAGGATTTTCAAAGTATGACTGATCTTACCGATGATCACAATTGCTTCAGCTTGTTCCAGATCCCGGTAAGTTTTATCGAGTTTGATATCATCGACAAAACTTTCTTCATAAGATAAAGAGGAAATATCAGCTCCGATCGTGTCCGCAATATCTTTCATCAACAAAATTTCTTCATTGGAACACATTGCGGAAACATATATTTTTCTGGTTTTCGCTTTAGCCAGGTTGTCTTGGATCAGGTTATGAAATTCCATACATTTCCCGAATTCTTCCCAGCAATCATCTATTTTTTCCCAGGTGGAATCGACCTTTTTATAAGGGATAATAATTCTTTCTTTATCTTCCAGTATCTGCCAACCGAATTTACCTGCAAAACACAAATTTCTGTCATTGAAATCTGCTTCTGCTGCTGGTTGAATGACTGTCACTTTATCAGTTTGAACATTAACATCGATCTTACAACCGGTTCCGCAAAGACCGCAATTTTGGGTTATTTTTTCAACAACATGAGGATTAAGTTTATAATTCTGATTTTTGGAAACAAGAGCTCCGACCGGGCAAACCTCGATACATTTTCCGCAAGATTCACAGGTTGTTTTGGTCAGACTTTCACCAAATTCGGGAGCAACATAACTGACAAAACCCCTGAAAATATAACCGAGAACACCTGGACCCTGCACTTCCGAACAGATGCGAACACAACGACCACATTTAATACATCTATTTGCGTCACGCAGGATGAACGGATGCGTGTGATCGATCGGATGTTTATTTTTATCGCCCATAAAAAGGTCAGCATCGATCTCATAATCAGTTGCATATTTTCGCAGAGCACAAGTAGTATTGTCCTGACAACCGCATTCCAGACAACGGTCTGCTTCAGCTCTGGCATCTTCTTCTTCAAATCCCAATTCAACTTCTTTATGGTTTGTGCATCTTATTTCCGGATCTAATTCCGGCATCTTGAAACGCGGGATTTTTTCGTATTGTTTGAATTCATTTGGATCTACATCTTTCAATTTTTTCTCTTTTCTGGAATTGAATAGTTGAAGAGTTTTTTTATTTAGCTTCCCTTGTAAAAAACGGTCGATAGCATTTGCTGCAATCCTTCCATCTGCAATTGCTTCGATCGCGGTTGCCGGACCTCGGCGGAAATCTCCTCCTGCAAAAATATTGGCAATCCCTGAATACATCGTCTCATCAGGAGTTTCGCAGGTTGACCAGCGGGTTAATGGAATTTCTTTACCATCGATTTTGTTTGCATCTTCTGTCAGGAAATCAACATCAGGAGATTGGGAAATAGCAGCGATTATAGAATCAAAATCTTCATTGAAAAATTCGCCTGTCGGCACAGGTCTCCTTCTTCCGCTCTGATCAGGTTCGCCAAGTTTCATTTTTTCTAATTTGATTGTTTTCAGAACACCATTTTTTCCAATATTTTCAACCGGATTTGTAAGGAAATGGAATTTAATCCCTTCTTCTTCGGCAGCATCTACTTCATAAGCTTCTGCCGGCATTTCCTTGCGGGTGCGACGATAAATAAGAGTTACATCCGAACCCATTCTTTTAGATGTTCTGGCACAGTCGATAGCAGTATTTCCTCCTCCAATAATGGCTACTTTTTCTCCGAGTTTGATCTTCTTCCCGAGAATGAAATCTTTCAGAAAATCTACTCCCAGGAAACAACCCTTCAGTTCGCTGTTCTTAACACGCATAGGAACTGCTTTCTGGGCTCCGATTCCAAGATAAACAGCATCATATTTTTTGCTCAAATTCGATAAAGAAATATCTTTCCCGATTTCGACATTAGTCTTTATTTTCATTCCATTAACACACATCAGCTTAATCTCTTTATTAAGTATTTTCTTTGGCAGTCGATATTCAGGGATTCCGTACCGAAGCCAACCTCCTGCTTTTGGAGCTGACTCGAAAACAGTAACATTGTAACCATTATTGGAGAGATAATAACCACAGGTCAAACCTGAAGGTCCTCCTCCCACAATTGCAATTTTTTTATTTTTTATAGGAGCTTTCTCCGGAATATATGACCAATCATCGAATAGGTCAAAATCAGCCGCGTATCGTTTTAATTGTCTGATCGCGATCGGCTCATCTACAATTGTGCGACGACATTCTGCTTCACAAAAAGCAGGACAAACCCTACCGATAGAGAGCGGCATGGGCAGGTTTTCTTTGATGACTTTAACTGCTTCGTGATGCTGTCCGTTAGCGATCAGAGAAACATAAGTCTGGACATCTACCTTATCAGGACAGGCGATTTTACATGGAGCTTCACAATCTGCATAATGATCGGACAAGAGGAGTTCCAAAGCCATTTTCCTGGCTTTTCTGATTTCTTGCGAATCGGTAGTAATCTCCATTCCATCTAAAATATCTGTTCCGCAGGCAGTTACAAATCCTCTTCTGCCTTCGACTTTAACCGCACATAGCCAGCAAGAACCAAATGGTTTCAGTTCTTTGTCGTGGCATAAGGTTGGAATTTCGATTCCATGTTCATTAGAAACTTGCAGGATCGTTTTTCCGGCTTCGGTTTGAATTTCTTTACCATTTAATTTAATATTAATCATCGGGACCGTTCCTTTAATACTTTTTAATTGCTTCAAATTTGCAGGCATTATAACAAACACCGCATTTTGTACATATCTCTTGATCAATAAGATGAGGTTTTTTTACTTCACCAGAAATAGCATTTACCGGACATTTTTTTGCACAAACAGTACACCCAATACATTTTTCTTCAATAATTTCATATTTCAGTAAAGCCGTGCAAACACCAGCCGGACATCTCTTTTCTTCGATGTGTGCAATATATTCTTCCCTGAAATATTTTAGAGTTGTCAGAACAGGATTCGGAGCTGTTTGTCCCAAGCCGCATAATGAACCTTTAATGATATTTTCAGCCAGCTCCTGTAAGGTATCCAAATCTTCGATCTTACCTTTACCTTCTGTAATTCTATTGAGAATCTCCAGCATTCTTTTTGTTCCGATCCGACAAAATGTACATTTTCCGCAGGATTCGTTTTGAGTAAAGTTGAGGAAGAATTTCGCCACATCTACCATACAGGTTGAAGTATCCATCACTACCATTCCACCTGAACCCATTATAGCACCGGTTTTGTTGATAGAATCATAATCGACGACCGTATCGAGAAGGCTTTCCGGAACGCAACCTCCGGATGGTCCTCCGAGTTGAACGCCTTTGAACGGTTTTTCGGTTTTCATTCCTCCGCCAACTTTATAGATCACATCCCGCAATGACATTCCCATTGGAACTTCGATCAAGCCGCTGTTTTTTATTTTTCCGGCTAACGCAAAAACTTTTGTTCCTTTACTTTTTTCAGTTCCATAAGCAGCATATTTTTCAGCACCATTAATGATTATCCAGGCAATGTTGGCAAAAGTTTCCACATTATTTATATTAGTTGGTTTCTGCCATAAACCTGATTGAGCCGGAAACGGAGGTCTGATATTCGGCATTCCTCTCTGACCTTCGATCGAGCTCATCAAAGCAGTTTCCTCTCCGCAGACAAAAGCTCCTGCTCCTTCTTTGATGTGGAGTTTGAAATTAAAATCGGTTCCCAGAATTTTTTTCCCGATAAAACCTGCTTTTTCCGCATCTGCAATTGCTTTCTGCAGATGTTTTATTGCCAGAGGATATTCTGCCCGGCAATAAATATATCCTTCATCAGCGCCGATTGCATAAGCTCCGATGATCATTCCTTCGATAACGCTGTGCGGATCTCCTTCCAAGACGCTTCGATCCATAAAAGCTCCGGGATCACCTTCATCGGCATTGCAGATAATATATTTCTTTTTGCTTTTAGAATCATGAGCAAATTGCCATTTCAGACCGGTTGGAAATCCGGCTCCTCCTCTTCCTCTCAAACCGGATTTTTTAATCTCATCGATAATGTTTTTCCGGCTTAGTTCTTTCAAAGCTTTTTCCAATGCTTTATAACCATCGTTAGCAAGGTAATCATCGAGAGATTCCGGATCTATTATTCCGCAATTCCTGAGTACGATCCTTGTCTGCTGTTGATAATTTTCATTTTCAGAAGCTTTTATTCTTTTGGATAAGATCGCATTTTCAATATATGGTTCTCCTTTTTGAAAAGATTCGATGATCTGCTCGATCTTTTCAGAAGTAACATAACCATAAGTAATAGCTTCCGCTTCATCTGATGAAACTTCCATTAAAGGTTCGGCAAAACACATGCCAATACAGGCTGTTTTTTTGAGAGACGCGTCGATCTTATTTTTTTTCAAGTATTCTTCGATAGCAGTATAAACTTCTCCGGAACCGGCAGCAAGTCCGCAACTTGCCATTCCGACTTTGATTTGAAGATTCAAATTTCCTCCTTAGCAAATTATAAATTTAAACTATAGATTTTAAATGAGAAATTTTAAATTTGTTATGTTTCATTTATTTATATTTTCATAAGTAGTTTTTGTGATTTTTTTAGAACATTAATGATTTCAATGATCTTAGTTAAGTAACTTGAATAACCATATTTAACCAATTGGCTTATATCTAAGAGGTTTAACCAATATTTTGTTTCTCCTGCTTCTTTCAGAGAAATATACATTTTTGCTAAAAAATCTTTTTTGCTTTTAGCTCCAATAGCTTCTTCTATATTAGCTCCAATACTGGTAGAACTTCTCAAAAGTTGTTTTGGTATAACATATTCCATATTTTTTCTTAAAATCTTGTATAATTCAATAATCGTTAAAGAAAAATGGAAGCTCTTATCTTGAATAATATTATTCTTCATTTTTTCATTCAAATTTCTAATTTATCATTTCTTAGATGTATTTTTTCAGAATTTTCGGAATGGATTTTGGAGTTAATTTTCCATAAGTATTTTCATTTATCATAATCACAGGAGCGAGACTGCAGCAACCAAGACAGGCAACCTCCATAACTGTGAATAGTCCATCTCCGGTAGTATCTTCATCTTCTCCTAATTTTAGTTCACTTCTTATTGCGTAAGCTATTGAATTCGCATCGGAAACATGACAGGCGGTACCTTTGCAAACTCTGATAACATGTTTACCCTGCGGTTTCAAGCGGAACATGGTATAGAAAGTTGCAACTCCATAGATTTCAGATAATTTAATACCTGTTTTTTCGGAGATATATCGCATTGTATCTTTTGCTAAATATTTTTCAACTGCTTGAATCTCTTGTAAAAGAGGGATTAACGCTCCTTTCCTGCCGATAAATTTATTTATAATTGCATTGATTTCTTTTTTATTCTTTTTCATCTCCACAAATGCTCCTTTGGAACTAAATTTTGGGAGATTTTTTTAAATGAGAATACAGTGTCAATTGTTTTTTCCCGTTTGTTCAAACTTGTTTGAAAACAGCAAATTATAAAATATGAAACAGTGTCACAGAATATTTTTTTTCAGATATATACTAAATTATATCTATG
>DRTC01000119.1 GCA_011372345.1 Candidatus Cloacimonadota bacterium | reverse complement strand
TGTTCCTATGTATAGTATTTCTGTTGTAGGGGCTGTAAGAAATCCTGGAGTTTATCAGTTACCACCGACAAGCAGAATTTCACAGGCAATTAAACGAGCGAATTTCATCCCTGAAATCGAAACGGAGAACCAAATTCAAACACCTTTATCCTTTACTCCTTCAAAAAGAAATATTGTCCTCAAAAGGGGTGATAAAGAAATCAATCTCGACATGGAGAAATACTACATTCTAGGAGAAGAAAAGAATAATCCTTATATCAAAGATGGCGACATTGTTGTTGTTCCTGCACTGAAGAAGCAGGTTACAATCGGTGGTGCGATCAACAATCCGGGATCTATTGAACTTGTTGAAGGAGATAAAATAAGCGACATTATTGCTCTTGCTTTAGGATTGAAAAAAGATGCATATCTAGAGGAAGCTGAAATCGTTCGTTTCAAAGAAAACAGTATCGATACTGAGATCATTGCTTTCAATTTAAAAGGAATTATCAAAGATCCTCATAATCAGGAAGATCTATTGTTACAAGACGATGATAGAATATACATTCGGTCCATTCCTGATTTTCATGAGAAAAAATATATCAGAATTTTTGGCGAAGTAAAATTCCCGGGGATTTATGCCATCGAAGAAAATAAAACTACTTTGCTCGAAATAATGGATAAATGCGGAGGAATTACTGAAAACTCAGATTTAGCAAATGCTTTTATTCAGAGAAAAAGGAGAGAAGATATTGTCGATCCTGAATTTGAACGACTTAAATTAATGCTTGTCCAGGATATGAGTGAATTGGAGTATGAATATTTCAAAACGAAATCCAGAGAGTTGCGAGGAAAATTCTCGGTTGCTTTTGAGAAACTTTGTCGTGATAAAGATGAAAACCTGGATGTTGTTTTAAAAAATAATGATTATATCTATTTCCCGAGTAAAACAGTCACTGTTTCGGTTTCCGGTCAGGTTAAAAATCCAGGATTAATTACATATCTTCCTGAAAAAAATTATTTATACTACATTGAGCAAGCTGGTGGTTTCTCATGGAATCCCCGTAAAAGTAAGATCAGAATAATCAGGGCAAAATCCGGTGAATGGCTTAAACCGGATAAAGATACGATTGTAGAAGTTGGTGATATGATTTTTGTCCCGGAAAAACCGGATTTCGATTATTGGGAATTTTTCAAAGACTTCATGGCTGTCTCAGCGCAAATCGCTACAGTTTTTATTGTTATTAAAAATGCGACCCAGTAAAATCAAGGAGTTAAAATGAAAATATTAATTACAGGTGGAGCGGGATTTATCGGTTCACATCTCGCAGAAAAATTATTAAAAGAAGGAAATGAAATTTCGGTTATCGATAATCTCTCTACAGGTAGATTTTCCAATATCAGACACTTAGTTAAGAATCAAAATTTTAAATACACGATCAATTCCGTTTTGAACAGGGATATTCTACAAAAATTGATCTCCGAAGCCGAACAGGTTTATCATCTTGCTGCTGCAGTCGGTGTTAAATACATCATTGATAATCCCCTGCTGTCATTAAAAACGAATATTGCGGGAACGGAAAATGTCCTTGAATTTGCTAATAAATTTAAAAAAAAGGTTCTGGTTGCTTCGACTTCCGAGATTTATGGAAAAGCAAACAAAGTTCCGTTTAAAGAAGAAGATGACAGGTTACTCGGTTCTACTCATATTTCTCGTTGGAGCTACAGTTCTGCCAAAGCGATCGATGAATTTTTATCTCTAGCTTATTATCGTGAGAAAAAACTTCCGGTTGTGATCGTTAGATGTTTTAATACGGTCGGTCCGCGACAAACCGGACAGTATGGGATGGTAATTCCGAAATTCGTGAAAAGCGCTCTTCTGAACCATCCGATCACTGTTTTTGGAGACGGAAAGCAGTCCCGCTGTTTTACGGATATCGAAGATGTTGTCGGTGGTTTGATAAAACTCATGAATGAGAAAAAAGCTGAAGGTCAGATCTTTAATATCGGCAGCAGCGAAGAAATAACGATCGAAGAACTTGCTCATAAAATCAAAAAATTAACTAAAAGCCGCTCCAAAATTGAGTTTATCAAATATGAAGATGCTTATGAAGAAGGCTTTGAAGATATGATCAGAAGAGCTCCGGATCTGACAAAAATTAAAAATATGATCGGGTATAAAACCAAGTATAATTTGGACAAAATTTTAGAAAAAGTTATTAATTATTTCGAAGAATAATAAGGAGTTTTATGAATGTACCTCTTTTAGATCTAAACGCACAATATGATGCCCTTTTAGACGATATCAGGAAAGAATTTGAAAAAGTATTTGCATCTCATAAATACATTTTAGGACCGCAGGTAAAAGAATTGGAAGAAAAGATTTCGGTTTATTGCGAAGCAAAATATGCCATCGGTTGTGCTTCCGGAACCGACGCTCTTGTTTTAGCATTAAAAGCACTCGAAATCGAAAAAGACGATGAAGTTATCACTACTCCATTCACTTTTTTTGCAACTGCCGGTTCGATCCATCGCGTGGGAGCAAATCCGGTTTTTGCCGACATCGATCCGGAAACTTTCAATATCGACGCTGATCAGATCGAAGCCGTGATCACTTCCAAAACCAAAGCTATTATGGTCGTTCATCTTTTCGGACAACCGGCTGACATGGATAAGATCACTGCTATTGCTCGAAAAAATGATCTTCCTATAATTGAAGATAATGCTCAAGGGATTGGAGCAAGATTCGATAACAAGGTTGCCGGCACGATCGGAGATATCGGAACTTTATCCTTTTTCCCGAGTAAAAATTTAGGTGCGATGGGCGACGGCGGAATGTGTCTGACCAATGATGAAAAATTAGCTGAAAAATTAAAACAACTTCGTGTGCATGGAGAAAATCCCAGATATTTCCATAAATGGGTGGGATTGAACAGCCGTCTCGATACTCTCCAGGCAGCAGTTCTGCTGACCAAACTTCCGCATCTGGAAAGCTGGTCTGAAGCGCGTCGACAGAATGCAAAATATTATTATGAAAATATGAATGACATTCCACAGATCAAACTTCCAGTCATTCATAAGAAAGCAAAAAGTATTTATAATCAATTCACACTCATTGCTGAAAATAGAGATGAACTTCAAAATTTTTTAAGGGAAAAAAATATCGGATGTGCCGTTTATTATCCGAAACCATTGCATATCCAGGAATGTTTTTCTTATCTCAATTATAAAGAAGGTGATTTACCGGTTTCCGAAGAAATGTCAAAAAAAGTTATTTCAATTCCGATCTATTCAGAAATATCAAAAAAACAGCAGGATTATGTGATCGAAACTATTAAAGAGTTTTATCTGAAATAAATTTGCCAAATTTTTAAAATTTGGCAAATTTTCTCTCGAGGAAATATGAATATAATCGTCTGTATAAAACAAGTTCCTGATACAACCGACATCAAAATCGATCCCACCACAAACACTTTGATCAGAGAAGGCGTAGCAAGCATTCTCAATCCTTTTGATCTTTATGCGATCGAAGAAGCGATCAGGATCAAAGAAAAATATGGTGGAAAAATAACTGCAATAAGTATGGGACCACCGCAAGTCGAATCTGCTCTGCGGGAAGCGGTTTCTATCGGAGTCGATGAAATCGTCTTACTGACAGACAGAAAATTTGCCGGAGCCGATACCTGGGCAACAAGTTTGAGCCTGGCAGAAGCGATCAAAAAAATCGGTGAATTTGATCTGATCTTTTTCGGTCAAATGGCAATCGACGGAGATACAGCCCAAGTTGGTCCCGGAGTCGCAACTCATCTGCAAATCCCGCAAACCTGTTTCGTAAAAAAAATCGAGCAGATCGAAAATAACAAAATTATCGTACAACGGTTGATGGAAGACGGATATGACAGGATTGAGATGACACTTCCTGCAGCATTAACAGTTGTGAAAGAAATCAATATTCCAAGACTTCCTTCTCTGCGGGGAAAACGAAACGCCAAAAAAGCTGAACTCAAAATCTGGACTGCTAATGATCTTGGATTAAATGAAAATGATATTGGTTTGAACGGTTCTCCCACACAAGTTGTAAAGATCTTCTCCCCGGAAATTAAAAAAGAGGGAGAAAAGTATGAACTTCCTCCGGATGAATTAGTGGACATCATTTATAATAAACTGAAAGAACTGGGTAAATGATTTTCTAGACCTTACGGATGGTTGAGCTTTAATCTTGACATTCTTTCAAAAATCAAGATTAAGAAACCTCCGTAATGGTCGGTATTTTCATCTTCAACCATTGCGAAGGTCTGCGACCATTCGCAAGATTTTTTATTTATGAATGAACCCGAATTAGTTTTCAAGAATTTCATATCGAAAAATATTAGATTACCAAAATCCCCTTTTTAAAGAGGAATTTTAAAAAAAATTAAATGCTGAAATATCCTGACATAAATCCAACTATTGTAAATCTTGGTTTCCTCGAAATCCGCTGGTACGGCTTTTTGTATATAGTCGGATTTGTCGTTGGCTATATTTTCCTAAAAAAACTCTTCACTCAAAAAAAAGTTTTCCTCAAAAAAGAAGAATACGAAAACCTGCTCTTCCAGATCATGCTGGGTGTTGTTATCGGAGGTCGGCTCGGTTATGTTCTTTTCTACAAACTCTCTTACTACTTTTATCATCCTCTGCATATTTTCGCAGTCTGGGAAGGAGGAATGTCCTTTCACGGAGGTGCAGTCGGAGTCATTATTGCAGGTCTTATTTTCAGTAAAAAACATAACTATAATTTTTATCGTCTGGCAGATCCGACCATGCCGTTAGTTGCGATTGGATTAGGTTTGGGAAGGATCGGAAATTTCATCAATGCTGAACTTTATGGTCGTGTAACTAATCTTCCATGGGGAATGGTCTTCCCGAATTCTGATGGCTTACCTCGTCATCCGTCACAACTTTATGAAGCATTTCTGGAAGGTTTTCTTTTATTCTTTATCACATTTATAATCCTGAAAAAAATAAATAAATCCGGAATTGTTTTCTGGTCATTTATCGGTTTTTACGGACTTTTCCGGTTTTTAGTAGAGTTCGTTCGTGAACCTGATGAACATCTCGGTTTTCTCATCGGTTTTATGACCATGGGACAGATATTAAGTTCGATCATGTTTATTTTCAGCGTAATTGCGATTTTTCTGTTAATGACCAAGAAAGATGAAAATCCTTCTTAAAGCTTTTTTTTTTGTTATTATCCTCTTTGTATGGAGTTGTGCATCTTTCCCGATCGACGACTATTCCAAAAAAGAAAAACTTCTTTTAAATCATCTTGAAAGCTGGAAAAATTTTCGGATCGACGGCATTATCGGATTAAATTACAAAAGTTTTTCTTTCAGGAAAAATGTCTCGATCAGAAAGAACGAAGAAGCTTTCAGGATGGATATTTTTGATTCCGGAATTATGGGAATGCATCCGACTCCTTTCATCACAGTTTATATGGATACAACCATCGTTTTAAGACTGCCTTTCCAAACCGAAGAAAATATACTCGATTCTCTTTTTGAAAAAGAAAAATTACCGGATTTTGCAAAAATATTTGATGTCCAAAAACTGATAAATAATAAAGAAGAAATCATTAAATCTAAAAACTATGAAAATGAGAATTATTCACTAATTTTTTCCGAAAAAATGTTACTTGAAAAGATCGTTTTCACTAATCCTGATTCTTATGTAATTCTGGAATACAACAGAAATTATGAGCTTTCGGATATTTCATTTTTTTATGATAAAAAAAATATTTCTACCATTCAAATTGACAAAATATCTCATCAGAGAATTGAGATAAAGAGGATAGAGTAGTTGAATTAGTTGAATTAGTTGAATTAGTTGAATTAGTTGAATTAGTTGAATTAGTTGAATTAGTTGAATTAGTTGAATTAGTTGAATTAGTTGAATTAGTTGAATTAGTTGAATTAGTTG
>DRTC01000118.1 GCA_011372345.1 Candidatus Cloacimonadota bacterium | reverse complement strand
ATTTGAGTAATTGCATATAACACACAGCTCCACTCTCAGATTGAAAGAAAAGCAAGAAGAGCGTGGCAGCTGCCAACCATTATTAGAAGTTAATAAGAAATAATAACGGAGGATTCAATGGCTAAAAATGTAATGTCCTTCAACTTGGATAATAATCTCTCGATATTCCTTGATAAATATTCCAAAGAGTTACAGGTAAGTAAAAGCTGGACCGTAAAACAGGCTTTAAGATAGTATTTTGAAAAATTCGATGAGTATTTATCCGATATCAGAATTGCATCACTGACAGAAGAAAAATCGCATGAAAAGGTTCTGGAAGAGTATGACATATAAGATCAAATGGGATAAAAGAGCTTATAAAGAATTGAAAGGATTAGAAACCAATGATGCGATCAAGATCTTGAATAACCTTCATAAATTACCAGAAAATCCATATAGCCCGGGTAATGAACTGAAAGGAAAATTCAAAAATAAATTCAAACTCAGGATTGGAGATTTCGGACTCATATACTGGATCGAAGAAAAAGAAAAAAATGTCTGGATAATTGCTATTGGTAATCGGAAGGATGTTTATAAGTAGGAAACAGGTGAAAGGAAGCGGGAAACAGGAGAAACTAGCAAGGGTCAAGTATCAAACTTTCAAAGTTTTTTTGCACAGAATACAATTCTGTGCTACTGATTGATCTCCTCGATCTTCCTTTCAAAGAATGCCACCCAGTCATTGATCTTTAATTTCTTGCTGATCTTGATCACATTTTTAAAATTCTTTTCTGCATTATCTTTATCATTTATTTTCAGATATGCAAAACCGAGATTCCCATAATGGGAAGCAATATTGCGATTATTTTTACCAACAGTTTTCAAATCGATCTCGATCGCTTTTTCAAAAAACTCGATAGATTTCTCAAAATCCTGTAAATTAAAATAGGCAGAACCGATATTATTGTAATTAGTTGCAGTAATGATATTTTCTTCACCAACTGTCTGAATATCAATCTCGATCGCTTTTAAATAATTTTTAATTGCTGCCTTGAAATCTTTATTCTTATCATAAGCGAGAGCAAGATCATTGTAATATCGTGCAGTTGCATGATCATTTTTATCTGAAACTTTCTGAGAGATTTCCAGGGCTTGCCTGTAATACTCAATGGCATCTTCATACTTTTTTTGTTTATAATAGGAAGCACCGATATTATTATAATTTGATGCTGTAATTTTGGGATCCGTATTTTCTTTCTTCAAATCGATTTCAAGTGCTTTTTTATTGTATTCAATAGCTTTATCTATTTCACCAAGATCATTGAGAAGATAACCGTAAAATTTTAAATAGAAAGTATTTTCAGGATCATTTTTCAAAGCAAGTTGAATTAAAGTTTCAGCTCCTTCATAACTGAAGGTCAGGAAATTAACCGAAGCCTGGACATAATAGATATCTGCCTTTTCTGTTTTGGAATTTGTCTTGAATTCATCGCAATAACGATGTATATCCCAGTATTGATGGAAACTTAAAAAATCTGTGATCAATAAAAGCAATTCCTGAAATTCCGGATTGGAAGATTCATTATACAATCGTTTAAGTTCTTCCTGCAATTTCATTTTTTCGGAAATCAATTTCTCAAAATTTGTTTCTATTTCCGCGAGATGGTTTTTATATTTATTTTTTGAACCGAAGAGATGAATAAGTTGTCTGTATAGATCCTGATTTGAAACATCAGTTCGTGTTTCCAGCATTTTTCTGATGTCGTAGATAGTCCTTTCATAAAAAGTGATGAATTTTTTATTCAAGAAAGAGTATTTACTGAAAGTTCTGGCAAAATCGTTAAAAGACTTTTCGTCTTTGAGATTATAGGTTTTTCCTTCAAAAGTGATAATCACTGCTTCCGTAGTGGATTCAAAGTTGTCGCTGCGATATTCGTAAAGATCGATATTGTCATCGCTGGAGATGGAGAGAGATATGATAAATAGGATTAATAAAATTGATGAATTATTTTTTTTAATAACCATTGAGATGGCTGAAATCACATTTTGTGATTCTCCCCGAACTGAAGATGGAGATTAATCTGATTTTTTTTAATTTATAATTAAATAACCAAAAACCTCTGTATCTTTTCATAGAAAGCTCTGTATCTTTTTACAAAAAGCTTTGTATT
>DRTC01000117.1 GCA_011372345.1 Candidatus Cloacimonadota bacterium | reverse complement strand
GAGAGGAAATCCAAAAGATGTTTTTATTTCGAAGGAATTCAATAGAAGGGATGTCATTTCAGGAAAACCGATATCAGGATTTTTGTTCTGAAATTTCGTGAATAGAAAGGAATTTTTAAATGCTTTCAAAATATTGGAAGTCATTCCATCCGTACCGACAGTTGTTTTGATCCCTCTATTTATCAGATGAGAAATATTCGCAATATTGAGAGCATTGTTCATATTGGAATCGAGGGTTTGAGCGATAAAAATATCTTTTTTCTTCAGAATTTCCATCTCTTTTTCGGATATATTACTTGCATGAACAAGAAGTGAATTTTTACGAAGCAGATCAAACTCATCTAATCTCTCGATCACTGATTTTCCATATTTTTCTTTGCTTTGAATCTCATCGATCTCACCTTCCGCAATATGGCAATGTATCGGACAACCTGCGGTTGTTTGACTTATTTTTTTTAGATTCAGATCATCGAGAGTTAGAAGCGCATGCATTCCAATCATCCCTTTCAGGTTTTCCGATTTTTTATACTTCTGACAAAAACGGATATTTTCCTGCAATGATCTCTCAAAAACATCTTTCCCATTCCGGTTGGAAGTCTCAAAACAGAGAACTCCATTCAATCCGAAATCTTCAAAAACATCACCCATTGACTCCAGCGAATTCTCGATATAATTCGCTGAAATGTGATGATCAAAAACAGTTGTAACTCCATTTCTGATACAATCCTGCAAAGTCAGGACTGTCGAGAGCAGTACGCTCTCTTCATCCAAAGCACGATCTAATTTCCACCAGAGATTTTCCAATGTCCCGAGGAAATCTTTGAATGGAGTTTCAGCAGGAATACCTTTCGATAAACAGGAATAAATATGATGATGAGCATTCAAAAATCCCGGGAAGATGACTCGATTTTGGGCATCAATTATTTTATCAGTTTTTTCAAAGTTTCTCTCGAATTTTATAATTCCATCTTTGATGAAAATATTTCGTTTTTCTATTCCAATTTTGTTACTTTTCGGAACGATCAAATATCCATTCTTTATTTCGATATTCATTAATTCTCCTGGCATGTAACACAATCATTCTTGATTGTGGATGTAGCACAGAATTGCATTCTGTGAAACCAATCTTAATAATTACAATTTGATAACAACATTTAACAAAAATGTTATACTCAATCAAGATGATTGAGTTGCTTTTCACTAAAAGAGAAAAAATATTTAGTGTTTGTTTCGTCAAATTTAATTTTTATCTTATTCTAAAAGTTGACATCGGAAAGGAAAAAATGAATTTGGCATTAATGTTGCATAGGATTTTGTTGGAGGAAATGTGAAAAAAATATTCCTGCTGGTATTCATACTTTCCACATTTTTTTTAAATGGAAAGATTGAGATTTTAGAACACACTCGAGATAGATTATTGATAAAAATTCTGGTTCAGGATTATAACTTCCGGGAAGATCAGGATTTTGCTTATATCGAACTGAAAAATTGGACAATTGATGGAGAAATTGGAGCGCCTGCCCTACCTTATAAATTGATCAATATTGCAGTTCCTCCGAAAGGAAAAATTTCTTATAGAATTATTTCTGAAAAAAATCATATAAAATATTGTCGGCTTCCGATTCAACCAGTTCCCAGAATTATCAGAAGTGGTGAAACGAGTGATTATATTTTCGACATAAATGAAGATT
>DRTC01000116.1 GCA_011372345.1 Candidatus Cloacimonadota bacterium | reverse complement strand
TTCCGTCTGATCACTCCGATAATAAAGATCAAAGGTAAAATCCCCCAGATGATTCCTGTTGAAGCCAGCAAAATCTCTGCCCGGAAATGTGTTTTACTGTACTCCTCAAAAAAATTAGAAAAGTCTTTTGTCGTAAAGTAAAAACTTTGCAGGAAAATTTTATCGAAATCTCTGGAAGGAAGAGCATTATCCCAGAGAGTATAAAATTCCTGCCTTTTTTTTGCAAAAAGATATTTCACGGCGAGTGCAGATTTTGCATAAAAAGATTCCCATTCAATCCTGTTTTTCGGGTAGCGGAATTTCATTTCTTCCAAACAAAGAGAATTTCCCAAAATATAATTTTTGATAAAATTCAATTCTCGATCGTAACTCAAATCATCTGAAAAATAGACAGCCATTCCTTCATGGAACCAGAGCGGAGGATTTTTCCAATAATAATTTATGAACAGGTGAATATACTCGTGCAGAACAAGTTTTCTGATTTTTATAAAACCTCTTATTTTTTGAGGATTTCTGATATAGATCGTATTCGTTTTGCTGCTGTAAAATCCCTGACTGAACTCCATGATCTTCATATTTTTATTAATGATCGAGAGATAATCTTTTTGATCTTCGGCAATATAAATTTTTACAGGAATATCAGGATAAAGTCCGATCTTTCTCTGGAATTTTTCAATATCAGAAGCAAACTCACGGATTATTTTTTGGGCAAAATTTATATCTTTTGGTGCTGATTCAATTGTTATATTTTCATAGATTTGCTGCTCACTGAAGAGATTGAGAACAGTAAAAAAAAATAATAAAAATAAAAATTTTGTGCTTTTTTTTTGATTCTTGTTTTTCGGCGTTCTTGCGGTGTTTTCGGCTTGCCCCGTCGAAGTGTAGCGAATTCGGAAGTTTAATTTTCTTGATTTCGGAATTTGAGGAAATTTCAGATAGTTCTCAAATCCCTTTATTTTGATCATCTTATTCCTGCATCCTCTTTTTGATCATCTCGAATAATTTTTTAATGTCAAACGGTTTAAAGATCACATCCTGCAAACCCGCTTTCCTGGATTTCACAACTGCATGGTTCGGATCATATCCGAATCCTGTCATCATAATGATCGGTATTTTTTCGTTCAGTTCTTTGATGCGCGCATAGAGTTCATATCCGTCCATATCGGGCATGGCAATATCCGTCAGCAGCAGATCGATATTTCCTTCCATAATTTCCCGTAATGCTTCATATCCGGAATTTTTGCAGATAACACGCCAGTCCCGGCTACATTCTTCCAATTCTAATTTTAGATATTCCGTAACTTCTATTTCATCATCCACAACGAGAATTCTTTTCTCCATTACACCATCTCCGTTTTTACATTATCCGACAAAATTAAGGATAACTCAAAAAATATTTGTCGTTGAAATCGATTTTGAATATATTTTGTCAATTTCTTTTGGATAAGTTTTATGCAAAAAATCATAAATGATCCACATTTCGTCGAGTTGGTCTTTTTCAAGCGCCAATTTCTCATTTTTTCGATAATTCAATTCTGCGGATTCAAAGTATTGGATAACTCCGTTTTCATTCAGTTCGGAAAGTTTTCCTTTCTTGATTTTGCAGAAAATATTATTTTCGGAAAATTCCATCTCAATCGATTTTGTAGTATGAAGAAATTTCAGGATTTGATAATATTTGCTGATCAGGTATGACTGTTTCTGTACTAGATCTGCTTTTTGAAATTCCAGGTTTTGGGATAATTCTTCCCGTTTCTGATCAATATTTTCCAAAATTTTAAAATTGGGAAACAAATAGAACTTTTGAATGATTTCGTTTATTTCTTTACTGTCCTGCAAACAAAATCCGGTACAAATCTTTTTCTGATAAAATCTGCACGGATAGTTTTCATCCTCGCAAGCCGGATATTGAAAAAGGTACATCATTGTTTGCATAAAATCGTGCAGAAAAAAACGATCGCGGAAAGGACCGAGATAAAAAAGTTCTCCCTGCGTATTTTCCGTGATCCTGAAATACGGCGGTCGATAAAAATCTATGCCGAGATAAACATAACTTGAATAAGGTTTTAGTTGATAATTGAATTCAGGATTTTTGCTGCTGATGATCTTCTTTTCTTTGATCAAAGCAGAAAAAAGCGTCGGCGTAATTTCCCACTCGATGGTTTCTGTTAAAGACATCAATTGCAGGATCGTTTTGTCATTTCCAATATTATTTTGAAAAAATTCAATCCTTTTTTTTATGTTTGATGTTTTACAGACATATAGTATTTTTTCATTATCGGAAAAAGAGAAAATCCCTTTTTGCTCGGGAATATTTTTTATCTTTTCAGATAATTGTTTCTTTTTTATTTTATTCATGAGTTCAATGTTTATTGATTTCTTTGAATGTCAATAAAAATGGTCTTTTATTTCAAATATTCCAAAAGATTTGACAAATACACAGATATTATTGATTGAGCTCTAAATTTTAAAAATGGTTTTTTAGAAAAAAGGAAATAGAATAAAGATTTATAAATTATGCTTTACCCTCAATTAAAACCTATACTTGACAATTCCAACTTCATCAACCAATTTGATTCAGTTCTTTCCGCAAAAATATCCGGAACTTTATTTTATAAACTGAATCGTTCGGCAAAATCCCTACTTCTGTCTCGTGCTTTTGAACAAACCAAAAAAAATATTATTTTCATCACTGCCGACGATAAACTCGCTGAAGATTACCTCGATGATCTCGATCTTCTGATTGGAAAAAACAATTCCTTTTTTCTCCCGGATTATGAAGTACTGCCTTATGAACAACGTTCTCCTCATTACACGATCCGCGCTCAAAGGATAACGACACTTTCGCGAGTTGTTTCGGGAAGACCGGCTGTTTTCAGTGTTTCGCTTCGCTCTTTTTTACGGAAAATCGTTTCCGCAAAGATATTCAAAAAGAACATTATTCACCTGCAGAAAATTTCCGAATACAATCCTGATATTTTGATCTCCAATCTTGTGGGAATGGGTTATCAGAATGAATATCAAGTCTCAAAAGTTGGAGATGTTGCCCGTCGCGGCGGGATCATCGATGTGTTCAGTCCGGATTCTTCCAAACCAGTCAGAATCGAGTTTTTTGGAGATGATATCGAGACAATGCGTGTCTTTTCCGTAAGTTCGCAGCGTTCGACCGGAGAAGAACTCGATGCAGTTACTCTTATTCCTCCCCGTGAATTTTCCCTTCACGATATCGATGCTGATGAGAAATTATGGGAAAAGATCCATAAATACGGTTTTTATGAAGGGATCGAACTGGATGTTTCTTTGTTATTACCTGAAATCGAGAGTTTTATCGATTATTTTTTAACCGATAATTGCCTTCTTTTCTGGGATGAATTTCAGTTCTTCTCTTCCTATTTAAAAGAACTTACAGAGGAAACTACAGATTTCTGGCAAAAAGCTGTTCTCAAAGATAAAAAAGCAATACTTCCCAGACCGGAAAACCTCTTTGAAAGTGAACACTTTCTGAATAAAATATTTACAGAATTCAAAAATATCTTCCTTTCGTCATCCTTCAATGATCATTCTGAAATTTCTCAAAAGATTGAAACTCCTTTTATCCAGCAGACAAACCTGTATGGAGAACTGGAAATTCTGGAAAAAGATATTTCTCAAAAATTAGAGGAAGATTATACTGTTTTTATCCAGTCCGATAATAAAAGTCAGAGTAAGAGAATGCAGGATCTACTTACAAATTTTGAAGAAAAAATACATTTCTCGCTTGGAGTTTTTCAAAAGGGATTCGTGCTTGAAGATGTCAAACTGGCAATTTTCACAGACCATGAAATTTTCAGCCGATACAAACGCAAACGCAGACATGCTCGCTTTACCAGCGAAGAAGCACTCGTTGATTATGAATCGCTCAAACCGGGTGATTATATTGTTCATATCGATCACGGAATCGGAATTTATGAAGGACTGAAAAAACTAACTATCGATGGTAATGTGATCGAATGTCTTTCCTTGAAATATGCTCATAACGATGCTGTTTATGTTCCGACATTCCAACTTTCGCTCGTTTCCAAGTTTGTTTCGGAAGAAGGAATTGCTCCTACCATCCATAAACTCGGCGGGAAAAGATGGGAACAGACAAAATCCAGAGCTAAAAAACAGATCGAGTTGATCGCTCAAGACCTGGTCAAACTTTATGCGGAAAGGAAGCTTCGTAAAGGAATCGCTTTCGATCGTGATACGACCTGGCAAAACGAGATGGAAGATTCATTTATTTATGAAGATACTCCTGATCAGAAATTTACTTCCAGACAGATAAAAGACGATATGGAAGCAGAAACTCCGATGGAAAGACTGCTCTGTGGAGATGTTGGTTTTGGAAAAACAGAAGTTGCCATCAGAGCCGCCTTCAAAGCAGTTATGAGTGGATGGCAGGTAGCGATTTTGGTTCCGACAACTCTGCTTGCGGAACAGCATTTCCTGGTCTTCAAAGAAAGGTTGGCTCAATATCCGATCAGGATCGCTATGTTCAGTCGGTTTCGCTCCAAATTAAATCTGAAGAAAGATGTTGCCCGACTATCTACCGGGGAGATCGATATTGCCATTGGAACCCATCGCTTATTTTCCAAAGATGTGAAATATAAGAGACTTGGATTGCTCATCATCGACGAAGAGCATCGCTTCGGAGTACGTCATAAAGATAAATTACGAAAACTGAAATCCAATGTGGATACGCTTTATATGTCCGCAACTCCGATTCCGCGCACAATGTATATGGCTCTTTCCAAACTGAAAGAACTTTCATTGATCAGAACTTCTCCCAAAGCCCGTTTGCCGATCAGAACCGTGATCGTTCCTTACGATGAAGAAGTAATCAAAGATGCGATCAATCGAGAAGTCGATCGCGGTGGACAGGTTTTCTTTGTGCATAATCGTGTTCAAACTATCGAAAGTGTCACTTCTGATTTAAGGAAACTACTTCCAAATGTCCGTTTTTGTGTAGGCCATGGGCAACTTCCTGAAAAACAACTGGAAGCTATCACTCTGGATTTTGCTCATCACAAATACGATGTTCTGGTCGCCACAACCATCATCGAATCAGGTATCGACATTCCTAACGCCAACACGATCATCGTTAATCGCTCCGATATGTTTGGTCTGGCTCAACTTTACCAGATCCGCGGAAGAGTCGGCAGAAGTAATCGAAGAGCCTATGCTTATCTGATCATACCTGCAAAATTGACAGAAGAAGCAAGGAAAAGACTGGAAACTCTAACGGAATACGAATCTCTTGGCAGCGGTTATCAAATCGCGATGCGTGATATGGAACTGCGCGGAGTAGGAACTTTGCTTGGAACCAAGCAGAGCGGATTGATCAATACGATTGGATTCAATTATTATAACCGTCTTTTGGAGCGTGCAGTAGTAAGCATTCAATCGGATAATCCGCAAAATATCTGGAATGATGATAAACCGAAAGCAGAAAGTCTGATCAGAATAGGAAGCGATAATTATTTTCCTGAAAATTATATTTCCGATGAAAAAGAAAGATTGAAAATCTATAAAAAAATGCTGGCTTTCCGGGAGGAAAAAGAATTTACAGAACTCGAAAATGAGTTGGTTGACCGTTTTGGAAAAATTCCTGAAACTGCCTTATTATCTCTTATTTACTATAAAAT
>DRTC01000115.1 GCA_011372345.1 Candidatus Cloacimonadota bacterium | reverse complement strand
GACTTGACCTGATGGATTGGAAAAAGAAAAAGGTCGAGGAACTTTCCAAAGGAATGCAGCAGAAACTGCAGTTCATCGGCACGATCATTCATAAACCGAAGCTTCTAATTCTTGATGAACCTTTTATGGGGCTCGATCCGATAAATAC
Source organism: Candidatus Cloacimonadota bacterium (assembly GCA_011372345.1). Taxonomy (NCBI): domain Bacteria; kingdom Pseudomonadati; phylum Candidatus Cloacimonadota; species Candidatus Cloacimonadota bacterium. The sequence continues at coordinate 7,065 of DRTC01000115.1, read as the reverse complement.
GAACCTGATCAAAGAAATAATCCTCGAATTGAAAAAGAAAGGAACGACTATCATATTTTCCACTCATCTAATGGAAAATGCTGAAAAGCTTTGCGATGAGATCATGCTCATAAATAAAGGAGTGAATATCCTTTCCGGGAAACTGAAGGAAATTAAAGAAAGTTTTGGGAAAAGGAATATAGTTCTTAAATATGATGGTAATGATGATTTCCTGATGAAGTCGGATAAAATCCTGAAATTCGATAATTTCGGGAATTATGTAGAAGTTCAACTCAAACCGCAGGCAAATCCGCAGGAATTCCTGAATGAGATCATAAATTCCATTTCAATACAGAAATTTGAAATTGTTGAACCATCATTGAATGATATTTTTATTGAATCTGTGGGAAAGTAAATCAACCAGCCTGGTTGTTCTTTTAAAAAGACTCGAGCTCATCAGAGCAAAGCGAAAATGGACTTGAGTAAATGGACAGTTAATATTTTTTAAGTATTTCCTTTAAACCATTTCTTTTTCCCTTTTAAAAGGGAAATTAAGAGGATTTTTGAAATTAATTGGGAGATAATTCGTCTCCTGCGGAGACGCAGGATTTTTGGAGAATCAAATGAACAAAAAAGTTTTTGCAGTTATCGGAAGAGAATTTTTTACACGAGTAAGGACAAAAGGTTTTATCATCGGAACTTTGCTTTTCCCTTTGATAATCATTTTTCTGTTTGGCGGGATGTTTATTTTTTCCAAATTCTTTGCACCCTCGACCAGACATTTCCATGTCATCGATCAAACAGGAAAGATTTATGATGAAATGGTGAAAATGCTTCCCGACACTTTGAAGAATGGTGAACCGAAATATAGATTCACAGAAGTTAAAGCCTTTTATGAAGACATCGAAACAATAACCAGAGAATTGCAGGATAAAGTTATTAAAAAAGAAATTTATGGTTATCTTGTCATTCCGGAAAATATTCTCGAATCAAGGGAAGTGAAATATTCAGCACGAAATGTCAGTGATTACGAAGAATTGAGAGAACTGCAAAGAACAATATCCAGGATAGTTGGTAATATTCGGTTAGAAAACCTGGGATTTTCTTCCGAGAAGATCAGGGAAGAAATGTCACTCGGTTGGATTTCGCTCATCAGTCATCAGGTTACGGAAAAAGGGGAAGTCAGTAAGCACGGAGGAGCAAATTTCCTGCTGACCTATATTCTGTCATATATGCTCCTTCTATTTATCATCATTTACGGACAAACAGTTACCCGCAGCGTGATCGAAGAAAAAAGTCAGAGGATAACCGAAACCATCATTTCTTCCATCAAACCGATCGAACTTATGCTGGGAAAAATGCTCGGGATCTGTTTACTCGGTATTACTCAGATGCTGACGATCGGTATCTTTATATTTTTTGTAGCAAAATTTGGAGAACCAATATTAGTGAAAGCCGGAGTAAGTGGCTCTGAATTTCTCAATATCTTGCGTAACCTTGAATTTTCTCCGGTCGTGTTCGGTTTTATGATCATTTATTTCTTTATGGGATATATCTTTTATGCCAGTATTTTCGCAGCGATCGGTTCCATGGTCAATACGGAAGATGAAGGACAGCAATTTCTCGCTCCGATCATTATTCTGAACATGGTTGGATTTTTCATTATGATCTCTGTTGCCCGTAATCCAGATACAACTGCTGCTTTCTGGTCATCCCTGATTCCGTTCTTTACTCCGGTTGTCATGTTTTCGAGAATTGCGGTCAGCGATCCGATGATACCCAGCGGAGCTTATCTTTCTCTTATCACGATGAGTATTTCTATTTTTCTGATCGTGAAATTCGTTGCTAAAATATATCGCGTTGGAATTCTTATGTATGGAAAGAAACCTTCGATCAAAGAAGCAATCAAATGGATAAGGTATAAGTAAAAATGGAAATGGGAGAAAGGAGAAGGTAGATAGGAGAAAATTTCTAAATCCGAATTTCTAATGTAAATCAACTTGCCAAGTTGATATTCTGCTTATTCCCAAACAGGAGTTTCTGAACGAGAATAAAAAATGACTTTCAGCGACAGAAATCTATTTCTAATCATATGGTGGTAATTTTTACACACCTTGCCTTACCGCTCGCGATTGGGCAGACACCCCTATCGAGAGGGGATATATCCTGCGATCAGACTCGTGGTAGTATTTGAGAGAAAATAACATTCCGAAGAGCTTCGCACATTCGGAAGTTATTTCACCACAATACTAACCAGTTTCTTCGGAACAACTATGATCTTCTTAACTTCTTTACCCGCGATATATTTCCGGACATTCTCCAGTTCCAGTGCTTTTTCCTTTATTTCATTTTCTGACACTGTGGGAGAAACCAAAAGCTTCCCGCGGATTTTTCCCATGATCTGCACTACATAAGTTATCTCATCCCTGACCAGAAATTTCGGATCATATTCAGGAATACCTGTTTCGTGAACGAGTTTTTCATTCCCGATCTTGTGCCACAACTCTTCTGCAAGATGCGGAGCAAAGAAATAGAGCAGCCGAGGAATGATGATGCATGATTCTGCAAAAATCTCTTTTTCATTTTCGGAAAGAGCAATCGGTTCTTTGATCGCAGTTACATTATTCAGATGTTCCATAATAGCCGCAATTGCTGTATTGAACATCATCCTGTTCTCGATATCATCCAGCACTTTCTTGATCGTGAAGTGAGTGCTGTAGCGAAGATTTTTTATTTCAGCAGAAATTTCCGAATTTTCTTTTCGTGTAAATTCGTGTAAATTCGTGGTTACCTTATTTTCTTGTGCCTTTTTGTGCTTTTTCGTGGCTATTTGCAGGATTTCCAGATTATCCTCGAACAACCTCCAGATACGATTCAGAAAGCGAAATGCACCTTTGACAGCTTCGTCATTCCATTCTACATCTTTATCCGGGGGAGAAGCGAAAAGCATAAACACTCGCACCGTATCTGCTCCGTAACGATCGACAATATATTCAGGATCAACCACATTTCCTTTTGATTTGGACATCTTTGCTCCGTCTTTGGTGACCATTCCCTGGGTCAACAATCTGGCAAAAGGTTCGTCGGATTGTACGATTCCGATATCACGCATGAATTTATGGAAAAATCTCGCATACATCAAATGCATGACAGCGTGTTCGATCCCTCCGATGTATTGATCAACCGGAAGCCAGAAATCTGCTTTCTCTTTGGAAAAAGGTTCTTGCTCATTTTTAGGATCAGTATAACGGGCAAAATACCAGGAACTGTCCACAAAAGTATCCATTGTATCTGTTTCTCTTTTTGCCGGACCTCCGCATTTCGGACATTTTGTATTTATCCAGTCAGGAACTGAAAGAAGAGGATTTTGAGTTGTTTTCCCAAGTTGAACATTTTCCGGTAGAGTTACAGGCAGATCTTCATCAGGAACAAGAACAGTTCCGCATTTATCACAATAAATAATGGGAATGGGAGTTCCCCAATACCTTTGACGGGAAATTCCCCAATCCCGGAGTCTGTAGGTTATTGTTGCTTTCCCGGTTTTGTTTTCTGTCATCCAGTCCGTGATCGCTTTTTGGGATTTGATGCTGTTCATTCCATCAAATTGTTCCGAATTTACCAGGATTCCGGATTCGGTGTAAGCTTCAGTCATTTCTTCCAGCACAAGATCCATTTCTTTATTTTGAATAACTACAATTATCGGTATGTCATATTTTTTAGCAAATTCAAAATCCCTCTGATCATGAGCAGGAACAGCCATCACAGCTCCGGTTCCATAATTCATCAAAACATAATTCGTGATCCAGATCTGGACTCGTTTGCCATTCACGGGATTCAAAGCATACTTTCCGCTGAAAATTCCTTCTTTTACTGTATTTTCTGCGGAACGGGAAATTTTATCCTCATTCATGACTTTATCACAAAATTTAATGATCTCGGAATTTTTCGGTTCATTTTTCAACCATTCCGAAACGAGCGGATGTTCCGGAGGAAGAGCCATAAAGGTGCAACCAAAGATCGTATCCGGTCTTGTCGTGAACACTTTGATGATCTCTTCTGAATTCTCCAGCTTGAACCACATCTCGGTTCCATGACTTTTCCCGATCCAGTTGGTCTGCATTGTTTTAACTCTTTCGGGCCAATCAATAACTTTGGAAAAATCCAGTAATTCTTCCGCATAATCCGTAATTTTAAAAAACCACTGTTCCAATTCTTTCTGATGTACGATTGAATCACATCTCCAGCAGGTTCCGTTTTCAACCTGCTCATTTGCCAGAACTGTCTGGCAACTTTCACACCAGTTTACAAAGGATGATTTTTTATAAACCAGTCCTTTCTCATACATTCTCTTGAAGAACCATTGTCCCCACCTGAAATAGTCAGGGTGGCAGGTGCTGACTTCCCGTTCCCAATCAAGTCCAAAACCAATACTATCGAATTGTTTCCGCATGATTTCAATATTTTCATCAGTTGACAGCCGGGGATGTGAATGATGTTCGATAGCATAATTTTCTGCTGGAAGTCCAAAGGAATCGTATCCCATCGGCTGCATGACATTATAACCTTGTGTCATTTTATAGCGTGAGATCGCATCAGCGATGGAATAATTGGAAACATGTCCCATGTGCAGTGCTCCCGACGGATATGGAAACATGGAAAGAACATAATATTTTGGTTTTTGAGAATTATCTTCAGCCTGGAAAATTTTCTTTTCCTGCCAGATTTTTTGCCACTTCTTTTCTATTTCATTGAATGGATATTCCATAATTTTCTCCTCTTGTCTCCTTTCCGAAGCTTCTATCAAAGGCATTCTCTCAAATAAGAATCGGAAAGTTCCTGTTGATTTTTTCGCAACACCATGATCGGCGTATTTTTAAAACTTTTTTTATCCCACTAAAAAATAATGAGTTAATGATTTTTATAATTTCCCATCGGGACGATGGGGATACTGAATATGGTAACGAGTTTGGTTATTGAAAATGTAATATCTCCTCAAACGAGGAGTAAAAGGTGATGGATGGGAAATATTTTCGAACTTTCAAACATGAAACCTTTATGAAAGTATATTTCAAACATTTCCATTCCTCCTTCTTTTTCTGGTGTCAGAATTGAAATGGATTTATTTTGGTCAAATATTTTTAGAAAAAACTTGCCCACGGAAAAAAAACTTGCCAAATTTTTTAAAATTTAGCAAGTTTCATTCTGGAAAGGAGGTTATCATGAGAATGATTAAATTTTTTAATGAAAGGATCAAATTTTTTTCAATTTTTGATATTAAATTAGCACAATTAACAGCGATGTTGGTTATGATCATTTTGATAAAACTTATTCCTCAAATTATCACTTTGGATTACTGGATTTATATTTTAGCATTGATTATTGTCTCAATCCGACCACTGTATGTGATGTTTTTCAAAAAGTGAAAACATAGGAATGTCCGCAGGTCCTCCGATTGTCTGTGAAAATTTAAAACTGAAAAACACTGAAGAGAATTAGAAAAGATTAATATAGTTCGTTTTGTTTGTATTGTTCGTTGCTGAAAAAGGAGATTGAAATCGAACAAATAATTGTCATCGGCGGAGGAGCATCCGGAATGATAGCAGCCGGAATTGCTGCGGAACGAGGATTGGATGTAACCTTGATCGAGAGAAATCCAATATTGGGAAAGAAGCTGTTAATTACAGGAAAAGGCAGATGTAACCTGACAAACAATTGCGAAGTTCCTGATTTGATCCGGAATGTTCCAATCAACGGTAGATTTCTGACCAATGCTTTTTATCGGTTTTCTGCTTATGATACCATAGAATTCTTTCATAAACTTGGTTTGGAAACAAAGACCGAAAGAGGGAACCGGGTTTTTCCAAAATCGGATAAGGCTTCTGATATCGTATCCTGTTTAGAGAATTTCCTGAAAAAGAATAAAGTAAAAATTCTACATAACAAAGTTAAGAAGATAAATAAAATATCCAATAAATTTGAAATCACAATAACCGGCAATGAAATTCTAACCTGCGATACTGTAATCATTGCAACCGGTGGAAAATCCTATCCCGGAACCGGTTCAACCGGAGATGGATACAAATTTGCTCAAAAGTTCGGACACAGAATAGTTCCGTTCAAACCGTCGCTTGTTCCAATCGAAGCAAAAGAGTTTCTGAAACCTTGCGAATGGTTAAGAGTTCCGAAGGAAATTAAGACCTTCGCAATGGTTGAATCCCAAAACAGCTTTTTGAAAATATCGACCAGTACGGAGGTTTCGCAGACTCAACCATCAGTCAAAAGCCTGACACAGTCCGTAAGGTCTCTGCAAGGTTTATCTTTGAAAAATGTAACGATTCGGATTATTGACAAACATAATAAAAAAGTTCATGAAGATTTCGGGGAAATGCTTTTTACTCATTTTGGCGTTTCCGGTCCGCTCATTCTTTCGGCAAGTTCACATGTTCGAAAGATCGATAATCACATTTTGGTTCTCGATCTGAAACCGGCATTAACAACTGACCAACTTGACAAAAGAATACAAAGAGATTTCCAAACCAACTCCAAGAAGAAAATAGAGAATGTCCTTAAGTTGCTTTTACCAAAAAAATTGATCCCGGTAATTCTCGAATTATCAGATATCGATGGAAATAAGCAGGCAAATCAATTCACAAAAGAAGATCGCAAAAAAATGATTCATTGTTTGAAAAATCTCACAATCAAACTAAAGAAATTCCGACCAATAAAAGAAGCGATAATTACTTCCGGCGGGGTAGATGTGAATGAGATCAATCCCAAAACAATGGAATCAAAACTGGTGAAAGGTCTATTCTTTACCGGAGAGATTATCGATGTCGATGCTTATACAGGCGGATTTAATCTGCAGATTGCCTGGAGTACCGGATTTGCCGCAGGAAAATCTTGCTGATCAAATAAAAAAATATTTCTATAACTTACTGTAATTAAATACATTATAATCCTAAATAGTGCTTGAACGAAAACCACCGGAATTACTGAAAACTTGAATTAAGTTTGCTTTAGCTGGCTTGATTTAAGTTTTCTAATCCGCTGATGCCAGTCAACTTAACTCAAGACTTCGTCTTAAGT
>DRTC01000114.1 GCA_011372345.1 Candidatus Cloacimonadota bacterium | reverse complement strand
GGGAACGCGGAGCAATTGACCGTTACGCTTCACTTCCTGGATGCGGCTGTTTTGCAGAAGCGATTTCACTTTCGGTGCTTCTTCGATCCAGGCTCCTACGGATTTGACTTCTCCTGCAAGCTGATGAGCAAGTTTTTCCCGGTCACGATATTCCTTCCACTTGCCGGGATCTGCAAAAAAGGAATCAAGCATGCCGACAACTCCGAGTCCGAGGAATAGTCTTCCGAAGTTGACGATCAGAGGTAATAAATTTATTCTTCCGAGAGGTATTAAAATAATAGCTAAAATCAATCCAATGAAACCTAATTTGCAGCTGGTTTTCGGACCCTCTGCGGCAACTCCCAGGTCAAATGGTGCATCTATATAATAATTCAAACCTTTACGAATTATGCCCGGACATAATCCTAAAGGGCTCAAAAAAACTATTTTCAGATTATACATAAAATATCTGATATTCCAGACCGGATTCTTGAAAAAATTTTTCTTTTCTCCAGTAATAATTCCAGTTCGAAGTTCAATCAAATCATTGAGTAAGTTGTTCTTTATTTTGAATTCGATCTTAAAGAATAATTTTCTAATAAAGCCGCTTTTTCTTTCTGTAAACTTATTTTCCAAAGCAGACAAGTCATTCTTTAATCCGTTATTATTCTTCAAAACAGTGGCTTTGATAGCTTTGATAAAATGACCGCGTTCGTGCCAGCCAGTCGAGATTAGGAAGGAGAAAAACCAGATCGTTATGGAAATTAAAGTTGCGAAGGATACAAAGATAAACCTTAACACTTCAAAAGTGGAGTAAACTCCTATTGGTAAAGTAAATAACGAAAAAATATTGGCAAGGTATAAAGGAACAAGAATATGGTCGGCAAGAACCCGACCTCTATCTAAAAATGCTCCGGATTTTCTATCTGACTTTTTTGAAAAAAACTTCTTCTGGTTTTTATTCATTGATAATATGCTCCATTAAACTAAACCATATCGGATTCTAAAATAAAAAAAAGACGCTAAAAAATTTAACGTCTTATTAAAAATTGCATATATTGATTGTCTCGAGTCATCGCTGCTTGTTCCCTGTAACTCGAAGTATGAATTATTTCAGATGAAAACTAACTTTTAAAGATCTTTTCCAATGCTTTAACAGAACCGAGCATGGCAGATGATTCATAAGGAACAACAATAGTTTTATCATTGTTCTGAACAACATCATTGAAAGCTTTGATATATTTAACGGCAAGCAGGTATTGAGCCGGATCCGTACCGGTTGCTTCCACGGATTCCGCAACTTTTTTAATGGCTTTGGCTTCGGCTTCAGCAACAAGAAACTTTGCTTTTGCTTCTCCTTCGGCTCGTGCTATCTTTGCTTCTTTTTCTCCTTCAGCCTTCAATATTTGTGATCTTTTTGTACCTTCAGCTTCCAGGATCTTTGCCCGTCGGTCTCTTTCGGCGCGCATCTGTTTTTCCATCGCAACCTTTATCTCCTGCGGAGGATTAATGTCCTGTAGTTCGACGCGGTTGACTTTTACTCCCCATTTATCGGTTGCTTCGTCGAGAATATCCCGCAGTTTGGAATTGATCGTATCCCGAGAAGTCAAAGTCTTATCCAATTCCAGTTCACCGATGACATTACGCAAAGTTGTCTGGGTAAGTTTTTCGATCGCGTTAGGAAGGTTATTGATCTCGTAAACTGCTTTCACCGGATCGGTTACCTG
>DRTC01000113.1 GCA_011372345.1 Candidatus Cloacimonadota bacterium | reverse complement strand
CAACCAAAACGGAAGTTGTAGAAGCGATGAAACTTGGTGCAGTAAATTTCAATGAAAAAGGTGAAAATTTCAATCGTATAAAATTCCTCGCAGATATCAATCAGGCAATATCTTTGAAATTTCAGGAAGCGGAAATCAATAGTTTAAGAAAGCAATCATTGGATTCGTTTTTGATCGGAAAGCATCCCAAGATGAAACATCTAAAAGAAAAAATCATGAAATTTTCCCAATCCGAGATGAACCTATTGATAACCGGGGAAACCGGAACCGGGAAAGGTTTGATCGCAGAATTGATCCATCAGAATTCCAGCCGGAAAGATAAACCGTTCAAATCAATCGATATCAAATCCATTCCGGAAACGCTTTTGGAATCCGAACTTTTCGGTCATAAAAAAGGAGCATTTACCGATGCCAAATTTGAAAAAAAGGGATACTTTGAAAATGCTGAAGCAGGAACTTTATTTATCGATGAAATTTCCAATATGAGTTTGGAAAACCAGGCAAAATTACTGAAAGTGATCGATGAAAAACAAATCCCGGTTGTTGGCAGCGGAGGACAGTTCAAAAAAGTAAATGTCAGGATCATTTCGGCTGCAAACTGCGACCTGACGGAAATGGTTCGGAAAGGAGAATTCCGTAAAGACCTTTATTTCAGGTTTGCCAATTGTCTGATCACGATTCCGCCTTTGCGGGAAAGAGCAAGCGATATAACAGTGTTAATGGAAAAATTCCTGATGGATTACACCCGCGAATTCAATAAATCTTTGGATATCAATCTGAAAAATATCCGGGGAAAATTAGAATCTTATTCTTTCCCGGGTAATGTCCGGGAATTGAAGAATCTCTGTAGATTTATCACCGAATTTTATGAACACATAGATAATGAAATTATTTTAGATGAATTTGAAAAACACATTAATCGTAATCAGAATCTATCTGAAAAATCACTCGAAATTCAATATCCCCTTCATCACAATCTTCTGAATTCAAACGATTTTTATCGATCTCTCGAAGATTATGAAAAACTTTTCCTCAAACATCATTTGGAGAAAAATCTCTATCGAGTCAGCAGAACTGCAGAGGCGATTGGATTGGACAGAACAACTCTTTACAAGAAGATGAAAAAATATGGAATTGAGATCCCGTAATAATGAGACCTTGCGAATGGTTACAATTGGAGGAACTCTTCAAAACCTCCTCAGGAGATTACTGAACCTTCGCAATGGTTGTTTGTCAGGATTACAGGATCAACAGGAGATTTTGAATTTGATTTTCATCCTGTAAATCCTGTTATCCTGTCCTATTTTCAGATGTTTTCACTACTCTTGTTTGTTCTCAACTCGCGCTTCGAAGCAAGTCGAGTCCAAACGGACCCGAAACTATCGGATCAAAAGCAATTTCCTCATATCTTCAAAATTCTCCGTCTTTAATCTCACAAAATAAATCCCTGAAGGTTGATCTCCTGCATTCCAGGTTATGGAGTAAAGCGACTGTGTCGCTTTTGCATTAACACGGTTAATGTAGTCCAAAGTTTTTATTTTTTGTCCTTTAATGTTATAAATATTTATCTCTGTGTTCTCTGCTTCTCTGTGGCAAGAAAATGAAATAGTCGTTGAACTGCTGAACGGATTCGGATAACAACCGATTAATCGAGTCGAAGAATTTTCTAAAATATTTTCTTCAATAGAAACTGGTTTTTCCAGAGAATTTGAGAAAACAACATCCGATTCACCGCTTAAGTAAACGGCATTCACAGCATATTTATAAATACCGGAAGGAAGATTTTCCCAATCTGCATCGAGATAAAAAGTCTGTTCGATGTTTGTCAGAAATATCCAGTTTTCAGGGATTTCTTCTTCCCCTTCCAGCAAACGCCAGACATTATAATTTTCCAGGTCACGAATTCCGCTGCTGCCATCCGGTTCATCCCAATTAATAAGAGCAGTCGTTCCTGCACCAACAATGGTTGCTTCCACATTTTGAGGAGAAAGAAGAAGTTCATTCATCTCGAAATTTACTTCCGTAATTTCATCATCAAAGACCAGTACAAATTCTTCTGTAACGGTTTCATACCAATTCCTGGAAGCTTGCACTGTGTACATCCCGGATGGAACAAAAACCAGTGAGTAATTTCCATCGGCATCAGTATAAGCAGTATAATTTTCTAATTCCAAAATCTCTACAAGTACTCCTGAATTATCATCATTTCCAATGAGATTAACTGTTCCGGCAATATTCCCACCGCCAAGATCGCACTCCAGGCAATACAAAAGTCCGCCATTCCCCATTTCATAAGCATGAACTGCTTTTCCTCCAACCGAACAAATAGAACCATCTTCCGAAAGATCAAGATGAAACATCGAACCGGAAGTGTTTATACTGAATTCAGGTTCATTGGAGTTTCTACCAAATATCCAAAAATCGGGTGTGGAATGATCTTGCGGTCCATAACCGGCAGCAGCAATCGTCGAACCATCAGCAGAAATATCAAGATCAACGACAGGACCGTTGGCATCAAATATCCAGATCGGAGACGATGAATAAGAATTGAAAAGGTAAATTTCTCCGCTATAATGATCAGCATAAAAAATGTGTGTTCCTACGGCAATTGTGCTTCCGTCAGAGGAAATTGCCATACTCGAGATCCAGGGATTATATCCTCCACCTCCGTTACTGACTTGGTAACTCCAATTTATTTGATAAGTTTCTTGCTCGGGAACAAATTCATAAACAAAGACATCACCGGAATAATCTCCATTCACGATTATCGAACCGTCAAAAGAAATTGCCGGCGGATTTTGGTTTTGTTCCGGTCCTTCAAAAATGATCGCTCCATTTTCTGCCTCGAGTACTCTCATTGCACTATTTTCTCCGGCATATTGAGTAAAAACCAGTTTCGTTCCATCTCCGCTTAAAACGAGACAATTGCAGGAACCGGGAAAATCGATCTGCCAAACCGGTTCTTCTAATCCAACTAAAAAAGAGGTAACATAAGAATTACCGGTCGTTTGATTTTTTACGGAATAATACACATATAAACCATCGGAACTGAGAGCAACATCGGTCACACTTTCATTCAAATTTAGATTTTGTTCCCATATCATTATGGATTCCGAATTATAAATCCTGATGGTTTGATTCGCAGCAGCGACCATCAAACTGCCGTCTTCCAGCATATCGGTCTCAAAACCAAAATCGGGACTCCAATCCGGATCTTCCCACATCGGAGTTTCGGTGTTCAAATAATAAGATGCTCTTTCATCATTCAAATACCAACCCACAAAAGTTTCAATATCCGGTGAAACCTTTACTTCTCCTGCTATCGCTAATGCATCCGAATCCTGCCAGAGAATTTCCACTCTTTCATTTCTGGATATTTCTTCTGAATGAGAAATTTTTGTGGAATTTCCATCCTCGTAAACAGTTTGGTATCCGACTTCAGGAATGAAAATTGTTTTTTGTAGTTTTTCGGATATTAGACCCGAAAAAATAAAAAACATGATCAAACCTATGCAAATAATTTTTCTTAACATTTTTTTTATCTCCTCTTTTCTATTTTATGATTTTAGGATTCTGTAAAATAGCAACCGCTGAAGCGGTTAAGTTGGTTTGGGTGATATTTATTCCCACAGTTAAAACTGTGGGCTAATGATATAATAGATAATTAATTAGCCCATAAATGTTTACTCCGGTTTTTGATGGATCAATTGTGGGAAATAAATAAAATCCAAATAAAAATTTCAACCATTTTAATGGTTTCTGAAATTTTCTGTTAATTTTGAACAACTCATTTTAATGAACTATTATAATTTTTGTTTCCTTTTGAAGAATGCTGAACAATTCATTTATATCTTTATTCTTCAAAGAAATACATCCCAAAGTCCAGTTTGTTTTATTATCGATCAGATGATCCATTCCCGTTGGAACGCCATGAATTCCGATCTCTCCGCCAATCCCGGCATTTGAATTTATCGTTCCTTCTTCCTTTGCCCGATTATGTTTTACCCATGATCCTGTTGTCGGATAATCGAGCCAGATAAATTTCGACCAACTTTGATGAGGATAAAGGTCATGAATTTTGAAAATCCCTTCCGGAGTGCAGCCGTCTCCCTGCTTTAGTTTATCATCGACAGGATTGAAACCGAAAACAACAGGATAGGATTTGATGGGATTGTTCTCATATAAAATCGTCAGTATGTAATCTGATTTATTTATTATGATAGATACTTTTGTTCTGTCTATTGTTTGAAAATCAAGAAGTTGGGAGATTGGTAGGGAATAATTCAAGTAAGAAATTTCAATATTTTTTAATCTTAAGTTTTGGACATCAATATTTTCTGACAAAATAATTGAAAATGAGATTATTATAATAATAAAATGGATGAGTTTTTCTAAATTTGTTAAATTGGTATATTTCAACTTTTATTTATCCTGTAAATCCTGTTATTCTGTCTTTTCTTATCGGATTTCATTTTCCTGTTTGTTCCGTTCAGTTATCAAAACCACACAGATAAACTAAATTTTGGTCCAATTAGTTCAGTAGATAACAGTTTATCTATTTGATAGCCCGTTTTTAATTCGAAGCGTTTTATAAATATTCCAATATCCAAATCAAATTCATTTTGTAATTTTACTTTATTATCAATACCGAGATCATACATTGATAATCCATATCCTAAATTCAGGTTGAAAGGTTTTCGAAAAAATCTCATTTTATAGATAATCTTGAGAGCATCCTTTTTTTCAGTTTCGGAAAGATGTTGGTAGCCTAATCCAAAACGAAAATCCGAAAAATTATTTCTGGCAAAACTCAAAGCTGAAACGAATTGAAAAGAATAGATATCCTTATTTAATTCGCTTTGATCATAATAATATGAAAAAGCAGGCTCAATTGATAGCCGAAAATAATTATAAGATGAGTTGATAAGAAATCCGGATAAGTCTTCGTTTATATAATGAGCACTAATTTCGATTGCTCCCATCCAGTTTTTCCCGTCATTACTAAAAAAAAAGTTACTTTCAGCATAAGGATAATCCTGATAGAAATAAAGTTCGGGAAAATCTTCTTCCAATAACTTTATTGGCAGATAAAAAGGAAGTGCTAAAACATAAAGTGCCATACTTAAATCAAAATCGCTTTCCTTATTCTCGCTTTCCAGATGATATTCTCCCTCAATATCTTTCGACTGATCATACTCATAATATTCATTATCAAGTGGATTATCCTTTAGATCGGTTTCATCAAACTGCTTTTTTTCATAGAGTTTCCTGATGTATTCCAAGCTGTCTTGATGTGTAGTTTCATCTTTATCATTTGCATATATTGATGAGATAGTAAATGCAAATATTAGAAATAGCACATAAGGAAATATTTTCATTTTTTCTCTGATTTTTTTAATTTTATTTTTTTGAACAATTTAGCAAACAGTGTCCGGCTTTTGACGGATTGTTTTACATAAAAGGATTGGGGAAATTGTAATGAAGAATCGTTGCTTGAGGAAGTTCAGGTGGTTCAGGTATATCAATAGTCAAAGTAGTTGAACCAATAGCGAATGATGTACCATTCAGAGTAACAGCGTATAAATCGTAAACATAAGTTTCACTATCAACAACATCTTCATCGATAAATGTAAATTCTGTTGTTGTTGAAGAATTTGGATTTTCAACTTCTACTTTGTTGATAAACAT
>DRTC01000112.1 GCA_011372345.1 Candidatus Cloacimonadota bacterium | reverse complement strand
GTAATTTTCAAGGCAATTAATCTTCTTATATTCTTTCGATTCATAAAGTTAGAATTCTTATTTCTACAAATTTTGGGGGTATGCTTGTTTTATGATTGTTAATCATCATAAATGTCAGGATGGATAAATTTTATTTTCTCCTTTACAAATTTATTCAGTTTTAAAATGCAATCATCAATGAAAATTATTGAAAAAGGAGCTGAACATGAAAAGAATAAAACAATTTAGTTTATTTCTGTTTCTACTTCTGTTGATCAGCGGATGCTCAAGGAAGACAGGACAAACAATCTTACTGAAAAATTATCCGGTAAACGATCTTGATGGAATAATTACTCAAACCGGAATTGCTTTTGATCAGGAGGTGTCTGAAGATGGAAAAGGTTCCTTGAAAATTACAGCTATTGAACCGACAATTATTAATCTTTACGAGACCGGAGATATCGATGTTGAAAATACTCGCTTGAGCTATGAAGCAAAGATCAGAACAGAGAATATCAAAGGAAAAGTCTTTCTGGAAATGTGGTGTCATTTTGAAGGACAAGGTGAATATTTTTCCAGGAATCTCCAGTCTTTTCTAACAGGAACAAATGACTGGTCATCGAGGGAAACTTTCTTTTTCCTGAAAAAAGGAGAAAATCCTGATAATATCAAATTGAATCTTGTTATCGAAGGAACGGGAACAGCCTGGATCGATGATATTCGACTGCTGAAAGCACCATTATAAAAAACTCCTGTTGAACTTCACCCTAACCTCCCCAAAAATAAGAACAAACCTTCAGGATTTGTCCAAAAAAGTGATTATATCATGAAAATATCGATAAAGTTAAAATTAATCCTATTTTTTTTATTAATAATCATTATTACCGGTATGATCTCGACAATTGTAGGAACTCACCTGATCGGAGACAGGATCGTTGAACAAGCTCAAAAAAAAGTCAGACTGGATTTGAATACAGCCCGGGAAATTTATCTGGAAAAGATCAGGGAAGTTAAAACCAGCATTCGTTTAACTGCTTTAAGATATTTCATCAAAAATGCGTTTTTGCACAATGATATTAAATCTTTAAAAGCAGACTTAAAAGAGATCAGTGAAAACGAAAACCTTGATTTTTTAACCCTGACAGATAAGGATGGAAAAGTTATTTTGCGAGTTAAAAATCCGGATAAGATTGGAGATGATCAAGCTCACGATAATATTCTCAAAAAAGTGATCGAGGAGAAAAAAGAAATTGCTGCGACTCAGGTGATCGATAAAACAAAGTTATCTCTAGAAAGTGAAGAACTGGCAAATATTGCCTGTATCGAATTTGTCCGGACTCCAAAAGCAAAGGAATGTAACGATCAGGAAGGAACTTGCGGGATGATGATCAAGGCTGCTGCTCCGATTTTTGATTATGATGGGAATTTGATCGGAATTTTGTACGGTGGAATCCTCTTAAATCAGAATTATGAGATCGTAGATAAGATCAAAGATATTGTGTATCGAGGAGAAACCTACAAAGGAAAGGATATTGGAACAGCGACAATTTTCCTTGATGATCTCAGAATTTCAACCAATGTTTGTACAAGAGACGGAGAAAGAGCAATAGGCACCAGGGTGTCCGAAGAAGTCTATAACCAGGTTGTTTTAAAAGGAAATCCCTGGATTGATCGAGCATTTGTGGTCAATGATTGGTATATAACCGCTTATGAACCGATTAAAAATATTAACGATAAAATTATTGGCATTTTGTATGTTGGTATTTTAGAAGAAGAATTCACGGATATGAGAAACAGGACTTTATGGACATTCCTGGGAATCACTTTTATCGGTATTATTTTCTCTTTTATTATTTCTTATTTTTTAGGAAACAGTATCGTCAAACAAATAAAATATCTTGTTTCTGCTTCCAGCACTCTGGCTTCCGGAAATTTGGATCAGCATGTCGAAATTCAATCGAAGGATGAAATCGGAGAATTAGCAACTACTTTTAATCTGATGGCAAAATCGATCAAAAAAAGAGACCAGCAATTAAAGGAATTTACCCAGAAGAAGATCATGGAATCCGAAAGATTGGCGATTGTCGGGCAACTCGCTGCCGGGGTTGCTCATGAAATAAATAATCCTCTCGGAAGCATCTTGATCTACAGTAATCTCTTATTAGAAGATATTGAAGAAAACAACCAGATGAAAGAGAACCTGCAAAATATTGTGGAGCAAACTACCCGCTGCAAAGAAATCGTCAGAGGTCTTCTCGATTTTTCCCGAGCGACCAAAACAGAAATGCAAATATATGATATTCATCTTGTTGTTGAAAATGTACTATCTTTAGTTCAAAATCAATCCCTGTTCCAGAATGTTCATATCATCAAGAATTTTAATCCGAAAATTCCTGAAATTTTATTTGATAAAGCAAAAATTCAACAAGTTTTTTTGAACATCTTATTAAATGCAGTCGAGTCTATGAACGGAAAAGGAGAATTGAAAATTGAAACTGATCTTTCCGCAGATAAAGAGTTTGTTGAAATTAAATTTTCAGATACGGGATGTGGAATTTCAAAAGAAGATATTAAAAGACTTTTTGAACCTTTCTTTTCAGCCAGAGAAGACGGACACGGAACAGGACTCGGTCTTTCCATAAGTTATGGGATTATCAAAAAACATAAGGGAAATATCAAAGTTCAAAGCAAGTTAAGAAAAGGATCGACATTTACGATCAGTCTTCCGATCTAGGAGCAAAATGGATAAAAATTTCAATATCCTGATTATTGATGATGATAAGCATTTGCGGGATGGTTGTAAACAGACACTGATCCGCAGTAAATATATAGTTAAAGAAGCAGAAAATGGTAAAAAGGGTCTGGAACTGCTGAAAAAGAAAGTCTTTGATATTGTTATTCTCGATTTGAAAATGCCTGGTATGAACGGGATGGAAGTTCTAAAAAAAATTCGGGACAATTATCCGGAAACAGTAGTAGTAATTATTACAGGTTATGCTACCATCGAATCCGCAGTTGAAGCTATGAAAATCGGAGCAAGTGATTTCCTGCCCAAACCGTTTACTCCTGAAGCATTAAGAATTATTATAAAAAGAATGGTGGAAAAAAGAAAATTATTATTAGAGAATATTTACTTGCGGGAGCAGTTAAATTCGTACATTGGGATGGACGAACTGATTGGAAACAGCGAACCTATGATCAAGATCAAACAGTTGATAAAGAAAGTTGGTCCGACAGATAGCACTGTTCTGATCAGCGGAGAAAGTGGAACCGGGAAAGAATTGGTAGCGAGAGCAATCCATCAAAACAGTTCGAGAAGAGATAAACCTTTTGTTACTGTCGATTGCGGAAGTTTAGTGGAAAATTTGTTCGAGAGTGAGTTGTTCGGTCATGTGAAAGGTTCTTTTACCGGAGCGATCAGTTCCAGGCATGGAAAATTTGAACTGGCAAATACCGGCACTCTATTTTTTGATGAGATTGGTAATATCAGTACAAATATCCAGGCAAAGTTATTACGAGCAATCCAGGAAAGTGAGATTACTAAAGTCGGCGGAACACAGACTATAAAGATAGATGTCAGGATCATCTCGGCAACCAATATCAATCTCGTGAAAGCAGTTGGTGATGGTTCTTTCCGGGAAGACCTGTTTTATCGTCTGGCTGTAATTCCCTTCAATTTACCATCTCTGCGAGTACGCAAAGATGATATTCCGATTTTAGCGAATTATTTCCTTAAAAAATATAATAAGAAAAGAAACAAAAAAATAAAGTCCATTTCTCAAGCAACAATGAAAGCTCTTATCGAATATGATTGGCCCGGGAATATCAGGGAATTACAAAACACGATCGAAAGATCCGTCGTGTTGGCTAAAACCGACATCATCGAACCTACAGATATTATTCATTATTCCTTTGGCTCTTCTCCAAATCGATCAGGTTCTCTGGCTCTAATGGAAAAAGAACATATTCTGAAAATTCTGAATGAATGCAATTGGAATAAAAGTAAAACCGCTCAACTCTTAAAAATTGATAGAAAAACTCTTAGATTGAAAATCGAGAAATATAAAATAACCACTGGGGAATAATTCCCCAAACTTGATGATAACATCCCCACTTTTTTGCTTAAAGAAAAAAAAATAGAATTATAAACCATCGAAAAATCTTCGTAATTCCAATTTCAGTAAAAGGATAGAACATCTCCTTTTTTAGTCTTAATTATTTGGTATAAAATCTGCTTATATCTTGAAATGTAAGTAAAAATCTACTCAATCTTTGTTATGATTGAGTTTGTATCAGTGGATAAGGAAACAGGATTCATTGAGATTACGATAAGTTGATTAAATGTTAAGATAATCAGTTATGATCAGGAGATTTAAAATGCAATCGAATACTATTATTAGTTTTGAATATTTACTTGCAGAAGTAGTCAGGAAAGACTTATGCAATAGATGTGGAGGATGTGTATCCTTTTGCAGTGCAAATGGAATTAATGCTTTGGAAATTGGAGAAGATGGATTTCCTAAATATTCAAATAAAGAAAAATGTCTTGAATGTGGAATCTGCTATATAATAT
>DRTC01000111.1 GCA_011372345.1 Candidatus Cloacimonadota bacterium | reverse complement strand
TATTGACCTCTATCTTCTTATTAACCACCAACTTAAGTTGGTGGTTAATGAAACAGGAAAAAGTATTAACCGTTTTAACGGTTTCTAATTTTATTGAATTTGACCTTTTTAGAGTGGACTCAAACTTGCCAAATTTTTGAAATTTGGCAAGTTTTAACATTTCTCCTCTTTATCAAAGAGGGGATTAAGGGGAGTTTCTAAAAATAATGTTTAATCTATCCTTCTTAAATTCGGGAATTTTATTCCTCACATCTGCCATTCTGATACCATTATTGATCTATCTTTTTGCGAAGAAAAAACCTCGTCGCATCATCTTCAGTACGATCAGGTTCATCAAAGAAAGCCAGAAACAACAGCGGAAAAAGATCAATCTGAAAAATCTGTTGTTACTGATCATTCGCATGTTGATCATTTTACTGACGATCCTGGCAATTTCCAGACCGACCATAAAAGCTCCTTTCCTCAAAAAAGGAACGAAACACCCCAAAACAGCAATTGCTATTATCATTGATAATTCTTATAGTATGGATTATTTGATCGATACGCAAACCGAACTGGAAAAAGCGAAATCGATTGCAGAAAAATTCAACGAGATGATTTCTAATGATGATATGACTTTACTGCTGACTTTAAATGAGGAATGGAACAGCCTGAACAGTAATCTCATCTATGGAAAGATCCCGGAAAACCTGATCAGGAATATCGAGATTACACCTCTGGCAAAACCTCTTACCGATGTACTCGAAATGGCTTCTGAAAAATTAAAGGAAAGTCATCTTCCCAATCGCGAAATTTATTTTATTTCCGATCTGCAAAAACAGGAACTTCCCGAAAAGATCGACACTTCCTGCTTTATTATTCCAACTTCCGAAACGGAAATAAGAAGCAATATCAGTTGCCAAAATGCACGATTGATCAATGAATTCACTAAAAAGACATACGCTAAGAAGATCAGTTTTGAAATCGTTAATCACTCAAATTTTGTTCAGGAAGATGTTATCTGCAGCATATTCCTGGATGGGCAGACGATTGCGGAAAAAGTGACAGATTTGAAACCTCTGCAAAGAAAAGCGGATGATTTCTCGATCAATATTGAAAATTCGGGATGGCATTCCGGTTATGTTCATATTAAAAACGAAAGACAGCCTTTTGATAATCGCAATTATTTCAGCTTTTACTTTAATTCCGAACCGAAAGTTGCAATTATTTCAGATAACGAAACCTTGCCTTTACCAATTCAAACCATTTTGGAAATTTATACATATGATCCGGAAAATTTAGAATTCTTCACTTCTGATAACTTGAATTATGATAGTTTGAGCAATTTCGAAAATATTATTGTTTATCAGAAAAACAAATTATCAGACAGGCTACAATTTTTACTCGATAAATTCCGAAAAAATAATAAAGGTCTCCTTTTTATTGCTGACAAGGATTTATCAAATGATCTTCAGGATTATATCAGCAATATAATGGGAATTAGATTTTTGGAATTTTCCCATAACAGCAAACAGAGAAAAACGACATTCATCAATAAATATCACTCTATTACAAGTTTACTCGATCCTTCCAAACAGCTTGATTTCAATGATTTCTGGAAAGTCGAATCCCAAAAAAATTCCGGTGTTTTATTACAGACTGCTGATTTTCCACTCGCTTTGGAATCAGAGAGATCGTGTGTCTGGCTTTTTGATGTTCAAAGTTTACTGAATCCTTTCCTGCTCGATTCAGCATTTCCGGTTTTTGCCTTCAATACGCTCAAATATCTTTCCAATGACCAATTGCTAACTTCTTCGATTAAAGTGGGAAATAAGATCAAACTGAAATCTAATCGGATAAAACTTCCTTCGGGTGATCTGATGGAAACAAAACAAGCGAATCTGGTGGTATCCGAACCGGGAATATACATTGTAGATGAGCAACGGATTCCGGTAAATCTTGATTACAAGGAAAGTGATTACCGAAGATTTTCTAAAACAAAATATAAAAATATCAATTTTCTTGATCAGGATTGGGAAGATAATGTCCTGCAGACCAGATATGGTTTTGAGATCTGGAAATACTTGCTGATTGTTGTTCTGTTTCTTTTTGCTCTGGAAATGATAATTATTAAGAGAGAAGAGAATAAATGAGAAAGGGACAAGGTGAAAGGAACAAGGAGCAACATTTTAGCCGCTTAAAAAATCCAAACTTACCAATCCCGATGTATTGGGATCGTGAAATTTTCAAAACTACTGTTTCTCCTCATTCCGAAATTTTAAAATGTCATTGGAACAATGACAAGGAATGCAATTGTTGAAAAGTTTTACTTTGATTTTTTGTGCGAGAAAGTATTGTTGAGTCCACTCTAAAAAGGCAATAATTTGGAATATGTATGAAATTTTGCCCGAAATTTGGAAACTGATGAATCGGTTTATGACCTCTATCTTCTAATTAACCACCAACTTAAGTTGGTGGTTAATGAAACAGGAAAAAGTATTAACCGTTTTAACGGTTTCTAATTTTATTGAATTTGACCTTTTTAGAGTGGACTCAATATTCGAAATGAAATTTCTTTATCAGTTGTGTTCCTTCATCATCGAACGATGATGTTATCGGAATTTGGGAACAAGAATGTGTCCCAATCGAAGATTGGTCTTTTCTCAAAACTTGTTTTTGAAGAAAAATTAGTCACTTAATTTAAAATTTCTTTCGATTATTTTTTATTTTTCATTTGACAAGAATATCAGCAATTTCTTGTTCTGCTATTGTAAAAAAAAGATGGAAGGAGTTCATTATGAATTTTGATACCACTTTAAATCAATTAGAATCATTAAATACAACGGAAAAATTCATTAAACAGAATGGTCCTGAAATTTATTCAAACTTGTTCAAGCTTCTCGAAAAAGATAATGAATCTCAATATAATGCACTTTCAGAAATGACTGAAATATTAACAAAAATGTTATTTGATTCCCATGATTTTTCGCTGGCACTCCAACTTCATAAGACGGAGATTGATTATTTTCAAGATCATTTCAATATTGAGAAATTGGCAAAAGCTTATCAAAAAACAACAAAGGTTTATGCCATGCTGGGAGAAGAAACTTTTTCCAAATCAGGAGACCAGGAACAGAGTTTCAAGAATATTGTTCAAAACTTCGTTGATCATTTTGAATATTCCATAAAATTCTTGAACCAGAGATGGAATAAACTGCTCGAAGAAACCTTGAAAACTCTCGATGAATTCAAAGAAGATTCGAGAGCGAAATTTCTGTCTTCCATCAACGAGCAGATGAAAAATCTTATCATGGAAAGCAATTTTCATATTGTTCATTTTGTTGATTATATGAAAAAAACATATTCGGAATTGGAGAAAATGTACGCTAAAGTTCAGGAACTATCAATTATCGACGAATTGACCGGAATCCATAACAGAAGGTATCTTGATTCTAATTATGCTGATTTTTACCGTCTGGCAAATCGTCAGCAAGTTCCGGTCGGGCTTTTATTATTCGATATAGATGATTTTAAAGTTGTTAATGATAATCACGGTCATCAATCAGGAGATGAAGTGTTGTTCCAAACAGCTGAACTCCTGAAAAAATCCATCAGAGCAAGTGATATTCTCGTTCGCTATGGAGGAGATGAATTTCTGGTGCTGCTTTTTAATATTAACCTCAAAAATATCATTGTTGTTGCGGAAATTATCAGGAATAAAATCAATAAACAGGTATTTTCTAAAGGAAAAAAAGAATTTAAAATATCAGTCAGCGCCGGCATTTCCTGCTTGAAAATCGAAGGTATAAAAAGTGATCCGTTAATCGAATCGACCTTTAAAAAGATGCTGGAGGAGGCTGACAAAGCTTTGTATTTTTGTAAGAAAAACGGTAAGGATCAGTATAAAGTTTATGAAAACAGAATAAAGAATATCTTTTAACAACAATTATTTTCTTTGCTGTTTATCATATTTGCTACGGTGAAATTAATATTCTTGACGAGAGAACAGACATTTTTTGTTTTTGTCTTTATAGGAGGTTAGATGAAAAAATTGTTATTTGTAATTATCTTTGTAAATTTGTTGTTTTCTTCCATTGTTTCAATTTATGCTCAAAATTGTGATCTTTTATATTTTTGTGTAAGCTATGATCCTGATGCTGGCGAGATCGACTGCTCGGATCGTTTTACAACCGGTAACATTACAGTTGTTGCATTATTAAAATCACCGATCTTCTATACTAAAATAACCATTCAGGTTGATAAATACAATCCACGCGAAGGTACTTTTGAATACTATGATGCCTGGGAATTCGATGTCGATCCGGAGATGGATTTTATCTATTTTAATGACATTAATTTTCAGGATAAAGGTTTTTTTAGAGTATTTTTAGTAGATCCTGAAGAAAATATAATTACCAGTGGGCTTGTGGAAATCACATAACAAGAAAAAAATTTTAATCAGGAGTAACAATGAAAAAAATAACTGTTTCTTTGTTTTTCTTTTTATCAATAACTTTATTATTTTCATCCTTACCGCATTCGGTTCACGGTGTTGTTTTATTACCAGATGGAGAAACTGCACCGTCAAAAGAAGAATTCGATTATGCTGCCTATATCACTCTGCGACCGGAAGAAGTTCGCTATCTCGGAGATTTCGGAAATGGATATTTTGGCGAACATGGTTTTATCCTGCAGGTTGGAAATTTTCCGACCATGTGGACAGCCGGTGAATATATCCATTTCGATTTTATGATCGATGATGAGATCAGAGGTTCTGCTGAAATTCAGATTACTAATGCAGGACTCGATAAATTTCCTGAACCGATCATCCTGAAATCAAAAGCAGAATTAGAAGCAGAGAAAGAACAAGAGAAAAAACAAGAGAAAGAACAAGATAAAGACATAGATAAAGAAGAAGCTGAAGATAATTAACTTTTTCAAGGATAATTATGCAATTAACTTTAGAGTGGTCAAAATTTTTTAATTCCTTTGAGGAAGACAAAATAAAGGAAAACACTCCCGAATCACCAGGAATTTACCTTTTCTGGGTGAAGCTGACAAAGGGTGAATGGAAATGTTTTTTTGTTGGAGAAACAAGTAATCTTCAGAAACGTATATTAAGCCATACAAAACCGACAGAAAAAAGAATTTGTATTTCAGACAGGATCAAAGATAAAAACTGCGGTTATGAATTTGCGATTGTTGAAGAAAATTCCCATAGAGAAGGGATCATGACTTATCTCTGTGATTATTACAAACCTGAATGTAGTCCTGATAGACAGTGGGGTTATCCTATTTTTGTGAATCTGCCGGAATAATATTTTTGCTCACTGATCTTCACGGATAAACACGGATACGGATAAAGAATTCTAAAAAAAAACAAGAATGAAATTGACATCATTTTAAATATAAAAAAGTTTCTATTGTTAGAGGAGGTAAAACAATGGAACCAAAGAAAGAAAAAACAGCAAAAAAAATTGAAATACACATCCCTGATAAATTTGAAAATACTTATAGCAATTTTGCACAGTTCCACATGTCCAACAATGATCTAATTATTGATTTTGGATTTAGCCATAATAATATTGTGAAAATGACTACAAGAATAATTATGAGTCCTAATCAAGCAAAAGTTTTCAGTAATAGATTAAATAGTTTGATTGAAACTTACGATAAAAAAATAAGAGAGCAATAAATTATTAAAAATGGG
>DRTC01000110.1 GCA_011372345.1 Candidatus Cloacimonadota bacterium | reverse complement strand
CAGATTGAGGACAGCTATTCGTTCCATCCTGTTTGTTGTTTTTTTGGTTCTGTTTGGCTGGATGGAGAATGTATTTCATACTTTCCGAAACTTATCTTCTTAGCTTCTCTTTTGCAAGAAGTTTCGGAAAGATGAGATGAAAATAGGAAAAAGTGTTGTTATCAGGTTAGCAACCAATTTCTAATAAATTTTTCCTGTTTTGATAAAAAGAGATTTGATGTTAATAAAACAAGGATAAAGAAAGGAAAATAAAATGAAAAAGATAGTTTTTATGACAATGCTTATCTTAAGCATTACATTGGCATATACCGCAACATACACAGTCGGACCTAATCATGATTTCGAAACAATACAAGATGCTATAGACTATGCAAGTAATGGAGATAATATCAGTGTATTTCCATATCCATTCGATGATTATGATGCTATAGATTTCCTGACAAAACAACTAAATATCTATGCAAATGGAAATGTGACCATAGATGGTGGAGTTTCATCGATAGTTGTAGATATGGATGAAGCAGATTATGCCACTATTGATGGTTTTAATATCACAGGTTCCGGAGATTATGGAGTCTATGTTAATGATACTAATTCCGTAGATGTAGAAGATAATGAAATTGAAAATGTAGATACAGGAGTATATGTAAAGAATTCGGTAGCCTTTGATTTAGAAAACAACGAAATCCATGATACTGAAACCGGAATTCATATAGATAAAACCGGATATGTTTCAAATTCTGCTAACTTGGACTGGAATAAGGTCTATGACAATGATGTTGGTTTACAGATCGATAATTCTTATTATTCAACTCATTCAGTAACTATATCAGGAATTCTGATCTATGATAACACTTACGAAGGAATATCATTCGGTGGAACACAAGCGATAACCCTTAATATGTATCATTCAACAATTACCGGCAATGATGATGGTATTGAATTCCAGAGTAATTCTACCGCAACTATCATAAATTCCAACATCTATGGTAATACATCCGATTCCTTTACAGGATCGCCAATTTCGCTCACTGTTACCTACTCCTGCATCGAGGATGGATACAGCGGAACCGGCAATACAGATGAAGATCCCTATTTCTGCATGGATACCGGGTATGAATACCGTTTAATGGAAGGAAGCCCCTGTATTGACGGAGGAGATCCATACGAACAGGATTCAGACGGCACCAGGCTCGATATGGGATATTACAAAACTTTATTCGATATCAAACCTTTGGAAGGCGATCATTCGAACTGGGTATCTTTCCCGCGTCTGGACCGGGATGATAACGATCCGGTCAATGCACCGGAACTCTTGGAGGAAATGATCCCCATGCCGGATGATTTGACCTTACAAGAGTATTTATCTCAATTAACTTATGATGGAACATGGTCAAATGAAGATTATGAAGTAGCTTCTTCCAAAGGTTATATACTCGATATAGAAGATAACGGAGACTTTATTCTGCCCGAGGAGGGATCGAGGTTAGCAGAGGATTGGACCATTACTTTATATGAAGGTATCGAGAACTGGATCGGCTACTGGCTTCCTCTAACGCAAGCACTCGAAGATGCCATCGACAAAGACACGCTCGATTATATAACTTCCATCGAAGCAGAGAACTGGTATGCTTACCAGGAAGACGGCAAATGGATGGGCTGGGGCACGGAAGACCCGACCTTTGTCTATGGTAAGGGATATATAATCGAAGTGGAAGAAGACATCACTTTAGCCTGGGAAAAAGGTGGAAGATCGAAGCGGTTTATCCCGGAAAAGGCAGAATATTTCACCTTTGATGATAAATCCAGGTATGAGATGATCGATATCGAATCCGTGGAAGGTGGAGAAAACCTGCTGGAAATCGGTGTATTCCAGGATGAAGTCTGCGTTGGAGCCAGCAAGGTAGATGGATTTCCTATTCATATCATGGCATATACCGATGCAGTGAACAGGAGCGATGAGTTGAGTTTCGTATTGTATTCGGGTAGAAGCGAATTACAGACCATTAAAACGGTCCTGAAATATAACTTCAAAACCGGGGAATATGAAAGAACTATTATGCATCCCTTTGAAAGCAAATTTTCTTTGATCAAACTGGAATCAAATGGAGATGATCTTACCGATGATTCATATCCGATAAAACTGGCAAACTATCCTAACCCGTTTACCGGATTGACAACCATTTCTCTTTCCTTACCGGAAGATTCAAAAGCTGAACTTTCTATCTACAACCTGAAAGGTCAGAAGGTCAAAACATTATCCAGTGGAGATATGAGCAAAGGAGACCAGCAGATAACCTGGGACGGAACCAATGATAACAGCAAACCTGTGTCCAGCGGTATTTATATGTATCGGCTGGATATTCCGAACAAATCAGTCAGCAGGAAACTACTCCTGATGAGATAGAAACAACACCTTGCGAAGGTTATCGAGCATCTTGCTTTTCTTAACCTTCGCAAGGATTATTGATGTCATTGCGAGGTTTTCTCTTTCTTGAAAGAGACGATTTCTTTCAATGAAACTAACGAAGCAATCTCCAAAGGTTAATAAATTTATAACTGTAGATTCCTCATGAGAGAAACAAGGAGAGAATTCGGAATGACAAGATTGAATTATCAGAATTCATAAAGGAAATTTAATAAAGGAAGTATTATGAAATTTAAACACAATTTTTTTTGTTCGTTTTGTTTGTTTAGTTCGTTGTTAAAGATATTCTTCTTATTCGTGCTGATTTGTGTTAATTCGTGGTTGCAATCCTTAATCCTCGAAGTGAACCAGGACGGCACCGGTGACTTCACGATCATCCAAACTGCCATCGACAGTTGTTCCATAAACGATACAATAAGAGTATATCCCGGAATCTATTATGAAAATCTCTTTATAGACAAGTCTTTATCCCTGGTTTCCAATTATGAATTCACCGGGAATGAGAATGATATCATTTCTACTATCCTCGATGGTGATCAGCAGAGCAGTGTGATCAGGTTAGAAGGAGAAGATGATGATTATATAGATGTTTATATTTGCGGTTTTATTATTCAGAATGGGACAGGCTGGCATGCTGATAATGGTTTCTTTCCCCATAAGCAAGGTGGCGGCATTAGATCTGAAAATGTGCTTCTCAATTTAAAAAAAAATTTCATCAATAATAACAGAGCATATTCCGGTGGCGGTTTGTATCTGAAAAACACTTATACAAATCTATCAGGAAATATTATCTCAAAAAATAATGCATATTCTCTTGGTGGCGGGATGCTTTTACATGATTCATCAAACATAACATTTGATGATCAAAGTTTTAACAGCATATACTTAAATTTTACCGGTAGAGGTGCTGATATTGCAAAATCCGAGTTTTGCCCTTTAATTAATGTTATTGTTGATACTTTCACAGTTTCTGATCCTGATTTTTTCCATATTTATGCGTATGATACTGGTGGACGTTATCAACCCGACGAAATAATCTATTCTATTCAGAATGCTAAAATCGAACAGGTAGAGCGTGATCTTTTTGTGTCTGCAGATGGAGATGATCATAACAGCGGTTTTACAGCAGCCGAACCTCTGCAGAATATCTCTTATGCTCTTGCTTTGATCAAAGCGGACAGCCTGCATCCCCGCACTATCCATGTAGCTGACGGCTTATATTCTCCCGGCTTGAACGGGCAGTATTTTCCACTGCACATGAAAAGTTATGTTTCCGTGGTGGGTGAATCCATGGAAAATACCATTCTCGATGCAGAAGCAGGAATACACATAATACATGCCCGTGATTTTATCGAAGGTGAATACCTCGATCAACCATTAGTGAAATATTACACAGTGAAGAATTTCAAAATGATCCATGGGTATTGGGGTAGTTATATTCATATCCAGAAAAATGCTTATCCAACCTTTGAAAATATCATCTGTGCAGACAGTTATAATATCGATTATTGTATATTAGAAAATACCAGGAGCTATGGTCTTAATATCGAAAATATGGTTTTCAGGGATAATATCTGCGGCAGGGCAATTATTAACATCGGAGGTTATGAAGTATCAAATTTTCATAATGTTATTGTTAAGGACAGCGAACCGCATGAGGATCCAGAAATACAAAAGGGAGGAGGTATAACGATCAGCAATAACGGCGGCAATGGGTATGTATATACGGCAAACCTGGTCAACTGCCAGATCACCAATGTTTCCGACCTCTGCACTATCTGGCCCTTTTCTGGCAGTGCTTTTGCCTGTGGCGAAGGAGGAAAAGCAAACCTGGTGAATTGTACGATCAGCGATAACACTACCTTGAACGGCGCCGGTGTGTTAGTTTGTTACGCTTCGGAACTTAATATTTATAATTCCATTCTTTATGGTAATACACTGAGAGAGCTCATCGTGGATGGTTCTTATGATCATGTGAATACACTTTCTGTCCATAATTCTCTTGTCGAGGGTGGTTACAGCAATATTTTAAATGTAGATGCAAATAATTATGACTGGGATGATGAAACCAACCTCGATGAAGATCCCCTGTTTGCTTTCTTCGGGGAAGTACCTTATTCCATCTCAGCAGGTTCTCCCTGCATAGATGCGGGAACTCTCGATCTCCCTGCTGAGGTAGAACTTCCTGCTTATGACCTTGCCGGCAATCCGAGAATTGTCGGAGAAACAGTCGATATGGGAGCTTTTGAATTTCAGGGAAATGGAATTAGTAGTGAGGAGTTAGAAGTTAGGAGTATTAATATGTCGGTTTATCCGAATCCGTTCAATCCTAATAACCGGGATCACTGCACTTCTATCAAATTCAACCTGCTGCAGGGATGCGATGTCAGTCTCGATATCTATAATGTGAAAGGGCAGAAAGTAAAATCTTTGATGGATGCTTATGCTTCGCGGGGAGAATATACCTGTCGCTGGGATGGCAGAGATGAGAACGGAAAACAGGTTTCCAGCGGTCAGTATATTTGTAAATTGATGGTTGATGAGGAGATGAAAGCAGTGAGGAAGATTGTAATTTTAAAGTAACACAGAATTGTATTCTGTGAGAAATAATAAAAATCAAAACTTTAGTCAATGCCTGCTGAAGTAGACCTAACTCAAGTTTTACAGCGTATAATTGTATTTATGAAATGAACAACCTAGTATATCATTCTTAAAATAGCTGGACAAATAATACAGAAAACTCATTTTGTCTCCCAAAAAAATAGGGAGCAAAGATGGGAAGACCAAGTAAGCGAGCTGAATTAGTTCTAACTAAAGAAGAAAAAGAAATGCTTGAAAAGATAAGTAAATCGCGAACTGAACCTTTTAGAAAGGTATTGAGGGCAAAAATTATTTTGAGAAATATCTCAAAAATTAATGATTCACAAATAGCAAGAGACTTGAAAATTAATCGTAAGTCTGTTATTTTATGTTTGAGCAAATGTGTTACTATGGGAGTAGAATCAGCTTTGACTGATCAACCGCGGAGTGGGAAAAAAGCATTGATAACAGCCAATGAAAAAGCATGGATAATAAATCTCGCTTGTCAAAAACCAAAGGAATTGGGTTATCCACATGAAATCTGGACTTATAGCCTTCTTCTAAAACATATAAAAGCAAACTGTAATGAATTTGGTCATATTAATTTATCCAATTTATCAGTTTCAAAATTGTGGAATATTCTCAATTCTGCAGAGATAAAACCTCATAAAATAAAATATTACGTTGAGAAAAGAGACCCCGAATTTGCAACAAAGATGGAGCAAGTTCTTTATGTTTATAAGGAAGTAGAACTCACAAACCAAAAGATAGATAATGGAGATATTTCACAACCGGATAAGATTACTGTCAGTATTGATGAAAAACCGGGAATACAAGCAATAGGCAACAAAGGAAAAGATCTATTGCCTTTGCCAAATGGGAAAAATGGTTGTATTTATAGAGATTATGAATATGTGCGATATGGAACTTTGAGTTTATTGGCAGGAATTGATCTTCATAATGGTGAAATCATTTACAAGGTTAGCGAAACTCATAAAAGTTCTGATTTTATTGATCTTCTTAAACTTCTTGATAGGAAGTATAATGAAAACATAAAAATCAGAATTATTTTGGATAATGTTTCATCGCATATATCGAAAGAAACAAAAAAGTTCTTAAATACTAAACCCAATAGGTTTGAATTTGTTTTTACGCCCAAACATGGTTCATGGTTGAATATTATAGAATCTTTTTTTAGTAAGATGACAAGAAGTTTCTTAAGAGGCATTAGAGTGAGAAGTAAGCTGGAACTGAAAGAAAGAATATGTGACTACTTGAACGGAATAAATAAAGTTCCAGTAAGATTTAGATGGAAATATAAAATTGATGAGATATTAATTTAATTTGTGTAGTTATTTAGAGAACGCCAT
>DRTC01000109.1 GCA_011372345.1 Candidatus Cloacimonadota bacterium | reverse complement strand
GTATCGACACAGGAAGGACCGGAATCGGTTGGATCTCCAAGCATTAAAGCCTTATCATACCATTCCGTATTGTCCATATAAGGAGTTTTTTCGTAATTGAGAATTTTGGAAACAATCGTTTGAAATTCGAAAATTGAATTAAAAGAGAGACGACCGATCAGAACATCTGCTAAAATATCATCTCCTTCCAAAAGAGTATAATATTGATCACCCTCACCGTTATATTGTCCGGGATCGATATGTCCGGTGGGAATGGAAAAGTTACCGCCTGCATCTCCGACCAGGCAGACAAATTCCGGAGGATTCTGCCAGTTATCATAAGCATCCTGGATATAATTTTTTATCTGGTTCAGTTGAGTTCCTGTTTCCGAAGTGCTGGCAGCAACCACTTCAAATCCTTTCTGATGTTTCCATTCCCTCATATAATTCAAAGTCTGCAGAACGGAAGCATTTTCAGGATAGATGAAAAGATAGCTTGGTTGTTGATATTCCTCATCACGAGTAATGATGGAACTGTAGTTCACGATCGTGGATTCATATATTGGTTCGAAAAATCTCGATTTTTTGTGGTTTATAGTTTTAGGATTCTCTCCACCGGTTCGGGAGGAAGTGATTTCCAACTCGATGTTTTTAATAATTTTTAATTCCTTTTTTATGGGATCATACTGGAATGGATTTATGGTCAGGTTTACAATCCTGAAATCTCTCATAATCGCTGGTTCACCAATTTCCACAATTTTTCCCGGGAATATTTCTCCGTTTTTATAAAACTCTTCATCTATGACAAAACTGCGCTCATTCGGCTGGCTTTCGCTGATCAATCGCTGACGCGGATAAACATCGATGTTGGAAATAATCTCTTCTTCAAAGCTTAAAACATTTACTGATACTTCCCCTTGATCTGGTACTGCTACCAATCTGGAAAATCGAGGTAGATCGGGTTTCCCGATCTCGAGAAATTCACCGGAATCGAAATAAGAAATTTTCTCATAATTTGTTCCATCTTCAAATATTTTTTCAACTCGATATCCATCTAAAGAAAATTCGATTTCTGTCATTTCCAGGTTGGATGAAAGACATTCGAATAATTCTTTGTTCATATTTTCCGAGATGTTGACATTTTTCGTAAATAAATTCATTCCTGATAAGAATAGCACTAGTAAAAATACTTTTTTCACATTTCCTCCCATAATCAAAATTAATCCTATTGATTATGCAATTTGCGAGCCAAAATTTTATTCTGATTAGAGTACACAAGATATTTCAATGAAAAAAAGGAAAAGAAGGAAAGTAAATAGGTTTTGACCATCAAGTATTTATTGAAATATGTGCAGAAATGCACACAATTGTACATTGATGAACAGATTTATATGTAATATGAATAATCAATTTTCTGTTTTGTTATCAAAAAGATAAGAGAATTGATTCAATTTATATTTGAGTCCATTCTAAAAAGGCAATAATTTGGAATATGTATGAAATTTTGCCCGAAATTTGGAAACTGATGAATCAGTTAATGACCTCTATCTTCTTATTAACCACCAACTTAAGTTGGTGGTTAATGAAACAG
>DRTC01000108.1 GCA_011372345.1 Candidatus Cloacimonadota bacterium | reverse complement strand
GAAGAAAGTCCTGATGTCACATTTCGATGCTGATTGTCCGCTGGCAAATATGAAAACAACCGAAGATTTGCAAATTCTAAAAAAAAGATATCCGGAAGCAGAAGTTGTTTGCTATGTCAATTCTGCTGCTGCTCTGAAAGCAGAAAGCACGATTACCTGCACTTCTGCGAATGCCAATCAAATTATTTCTTAACTTCCTGAAGACAAAAAAATTATTTTCATTCCTGATAAGAATATAGGTCAATGGGCAGAATATAGGAATAATCGCAGACTGATCATGTTAGATAGTTATTGTTATGTTCACGATCAGATTTTAATTGATGATGTTCTGAATAAAAGGAAAAAATATCCTGGCTATTCTCTGCTGGTCCACCCGGAATGCAGGTTGGAAGTTTGCATGTATGCGGATAAAGTCTGTTCAACCAGCCAGATGATCGATTTTATCAAAGAAAATGATGAAGTCATAATCGGAACGGAAACCGGACTTTATGAGCAGATGAAATTCAGGTTTCCGCAGAAAAAACTGGTTCCGTTAAGCAGGAAAATGATTTGTGATGATATGAAAAAAACAGATTTAACAGGTGCAGTGCAGGCGTTGGCAGAAGAAAAATATGAAATAACAGTTCCTGCCGAAACAATGAGAAAAGCAAAGAAATCTCTGGATAGGATGTTTGAAATGCTAACTTGAATCAGACTCGACTTCAAAGCGAAGCGTGGAGTTGAGAATGATTCAAAGATTACCAGTAAACTGAACTCCATCTAACTGAAGTTGATGAAGTCCAGTCATTTATTTCGAATATTACGAGTAAAAATGAAAAAAAGAATTTTAACAATAATCCAACTACTCATTTCAATTGGACTTTTAACATTAGTGATCCTCAAATACAACATCTCTCTTTTCGATAACATCCGGAGTCTCTCGAATCCGAATTTTTTATTTATTTCTTTAGGAATTACCATCATTTTTATTCCGCTTTCAGCCGCTTTCAGATGGAAAATTTTGCTCAAATATGCAGGTTTGAACGAAAATATTTTCACTTTGATTAAAGTTAATTTCATCTCTATTTTCTGGGGAATTTTCCTCCCTTCTTCAGATGGATTCGCTGCGGTCAGGATTTACCAGATCGAGAAAAGACATCCGCAAAATCCGGGAAAATCTGGAAGCACGGTTGTTGTTGAAAAATTGTTTGGCTTCCTGCTTTTATGCTTTATTGGAATTATCGGAACTTTAATCATAAGTGATTTGCAGAACATTTTCCGCTTACGATTCATTTTATTGTCTCTAACTTTACTCGTTTTACTGGTTCTGATCTTTGCTGCCAACAACAGGATTTACAATTTTCTGATCTCAAAATTTGAGAACATTTTCTCCAAAATCAAAATCTTTTCCTACCTGCAGAAACTCCATAAATCCTTAACAAAATTTCCATATTTAAGAACTTCCTATAAAGTATTTCCCATAATTTTACTCGTTCAGATGCTGACTATTCTGAATGTTTTCATTTTATTCAGAGCAATGAATATTCAAAAACCTCTGATTTTCTTCATTGCGATTATTCCTATAATCCAGATTATCTCTTTGATTCCGATAACGATCAGCGGTTTCGGAGTAAGAGAATCCGCGTTCGTTTATTTTTTCGGATTATTAGGAATCGATCCTTCGATCTCGTTCACGGTTTCAATTTTCAATTTCCTCATCTTGACCGGAGTTCCTGCTTTTATGGGAGGAATGATCAGTATTTCCAGGCAAATAAAGAAAACAAATTTGTTGCGAAAACTTCCGAAGTTTGAGTAAAAAAGAAATATGAAAATATTAAAAAAATCCGTGACCATCCGTTCAATCCGTAATATCCGTGTTCTATCTGAATTATGAAAAGTTTATCGCTTGTCGTGCCGGTTTTTAATGATGAAAAAGTTATACAAAAATTCTATCAAAGGCTAAAACCGGTCATTGATTCTCTCACTCAAAATTATGAAATTCTCTTTATCGATGATGGAAGTGAAGATAATTCTTTCCGGATTTTAAGAAGTCTTCAACAAAAAGATGAAAACATAAAAATTCTGAAACTATCAAAAAATTTCGGACAAGCAAATGCCATTACTGCCGGTTTGGATCATGCTCGAAACGATTTGATCGTAGTGATGGATTCCGATTTGCAGGACAGACCGGAGGATATTACTAAAATGATTTCCTGTTTGAAAAAAAACGATGTGCAAATGGTTATTGCTAACTGGATTCACAGAGATGAACCTTTTTGGAAAAAGTTTATTTCCGATTGTTTTGTTTTTTTCTCAAACTTCCTGACAAACATCAAACAGCCGCAACACGCCAGAGTTTTTCGAGTTTTCACAAAAAAAGCACTCGAAACAGTAAAAAAAATTCCTGATAAGTCTGGAACGATCTTGAGCAGGTTTTATCGAGCAAAGATCAAATACTCAACAGTCGCTCTACAGCGGGATAAAAGTTGTATCAGGAAAAGTAATTATAATTGGAAGAAATTGTTTCAGCTCGCTTTTGACAGGATCCTTCCAAATTTGAGAATCAAGATTTTAAGAGTAGAAAGAAGCCCGAAATATGTTATTGAGAAAATTGTGTAACTCAAACAATCCTGTTTGATACAAAACCTTGAAAATGGCTTCCACCAGAGGAATTCTTGCAAATTAGCCTTTTCAATGGTTTGAATTTGTGATGAAAAACCATTGAAAAAGTTTAGCAAGAAGAAAATACTTTTAAACTTTTTCAAGGTTGGAAGTAAATTTTTCGCGGGTAAAAAAATGAAAAAAATCAGTGTTGATCAGTGCAAGTCAGTGGCAAAAAAAGTTATCATTCTCGGCGGTTTAGGAAACGGTTCGGTCATAGCCAATGCAATTCTCGATGCTAATCAAAAAGGATTCAAAGATTATGAGTTTGCCGGATATTTGAATGATCGCATCAATAAAGGAGAATCGATCGAAAGTTTCTCTGTTTTAGGAAAATTAACAGATGTTCAAAATTTCATCAAAAAAGGCTTTTATTTCATCAACACAATTTACAAGATAGACGGACAAAAAAAGAGAATCAAATTATTCGAAAGTTTAAAAATTCCGGATAAACGCCTAGTAACTTTCATCCATCCAACAGCTTATGTTGCTCCTAATGTCAAGATCGGAAAGGGAACAGTTGTGATGCCGAATGTCTCTATTTCTTCCGGAACAAAAATCGGAAAATGTTGTCTGGTAATGGTCGGAGCAACGATCGGTCATAACAATAAAATCGGAAATTACTGCCATTTTGCTGCTCAAAGTTGCACGAGTTCTTTCGTCAAAATCGAAGATGGAGTTCATCTCGGCTTGAATTCGACAGTTCGTGAAAACCTGAAAATCGGAAAATATTCGACCTTGGGAATGGGTTCTGT
>DRTC01000107.1 GCA_011372345.1 Candidatus Cloacimonadota bacterium | reverse complement strand
GATTAAAAGGTATTTTTTTACTTGCAATTTGAGTTACAAACTCGGAAATCTGTTCAGCAGAATCAGGAAGAAAAATTGAAATTAGAAGTTCTTTGAAATGAGATTGAAGTTTGAGGAAGGGAAGTTCCGGCAGGAAAAAAAGAAGGAAGATTATAAAAGGAACAAAACCCAATAAAGTGATAAAGGTTAATGCTGCTGATTCTTTGAAAATACCTTCTTCCTCGTATTTCTTCTTAAACGCTTTAAAAAAAGTTATCAGTCCTTTATTCATATCTCAACGCCTCGACCGGATTAAGTCTACTTGCTTTGATCGCGGGTGATATTCCGAAGATCAATCCGACTCCGGCAGAAACGATCAAAGCTACAACTATCATTTGGAATCCGGCAATTAATTCAAATTCAAGGTATTTCCCAACCATATCCAGAATCAGCAATCCTGAAATTATTCCACATATTCCACCAACGGTAGTAACTAAAACCGTTTGAACCAGGAATTGCAGGAAAATATCTCTCCGACGAGCTCCAACTGCTATCCGAATTCCGATTTCTCTGGTTCGTTCCTGAATAGAAGCCAGCATAATATTCATGATGACAATACCTCCAACGAGAAGCGAGATCGTGCTGATCAGGAAAAATATCATCCTGAAAGTTGCCTGCTCTTTTGCCATGTCTTCAGCATTTTCCTGGGCGGATTCTATCCTGAAAACAGGTTCTCCATGGCGCAGGTTTAAAACAATGTTTTCTATCTTGCTTCTTAATTCAGGAGCATGTTCGGGACTGACAGCTCTGATAGATAGATCTTCGATAACATCTTCATTTGTTACTTTATGGATCATGGTGCTGATGGGAATGAATGATCTTCTGTTCATATAACCAAGAGCATTATCATGCATAAAATCACCGGGAAGAAATTTATACTCCATAATTCCGATTACCTGCAACCTGCGATTGTGAACTGTGATGAATTCCCCGATCGGATTTTTGTTACCGAATAATTCTTCTCTCACCTGTGTTCCAATAACGATCACATCATTTGATTGATTGATATCGAACTCACTGATGAATCTTCCTTCCGAAGTTGTCCATTCCTCGACTTTTGTAAAATCAGGAGTCACTCCATTGACTCTTCCCCAGAATTTCTCCGAACCTGAACTTATCCTGAAATGTTTTCTGATCTGCGGATTAAAATATTCAGCTTCCGGAAGAAGGGAATGGATCAGATTATATTCCTTGAGAGTAAAATATTTTTTTTGAGATGTTTCCTTATTATATTCCCAGTTTCTCCGGATCGTGATCTTACTCATTCCACCGCGCTCCATCATCCAATCGAGTGTCTTTTTGTTGATCCCTTTGACTAATGAAAGAACCACCACGATGGACATGGTTCCCAAAATAATGCCAAAGATGGTCACAAAACTCCTGATCTTGCGAGACCAGAAATCAGAGAAGCCGACGATCACACTTTCTTTAAGAGATATTGCCATTGTTTTTATCCGGTAATTAAAACTTCACAAATCTTTTAGATTTGGTAAGTTTCCATAAGTTTTTAGAATGTTCTTATATCCATTTTAATTTTAAAAAACTTCACAATCCGGCAGCTGTCGGATTGGTAAGTTTCAATCGTTTGAATTTGTGAAGTCTTTTAGACTTAACAAATTTTAAAATAAGCCTACATTCAAAACTGTTCAACTTTCCGAATCTTATCTTAAAGAAGTTCTTTGGGGGAAGCTTCGGAAAGTCCGACCATTCGTAAGGTTTAGTTACCATCTGTTATTAATCCGTCCACGATCTGGATCACTTTATTTGCCCTGTTCGCCACAGCAGCATCATGAGTTACAATGATCAGGGTATGACCCTTTGCATGGAGTTCGGAAAATATAGAGAGAATATCATTACCGGATGCAGTATCCAGGTTACCTGTCGGTTCATCAGCGAGAATGATCGAAGGATTGTTTACAATTGCTCTGGCTATGGCAACCCTCTGTCTCTGTCCTCCGGAAAGTTCGGTCGGTTTATGTTTAAGCCGGTCACTTAATCCCACTTCATCCAATACTTTCCTTGCCTGCCTGATCCGTTTCCTTTTCCCGAAACCTGCATACATCAAAGGAAGCTCGACATTTTTCTGAATATTCAAATGGGGGAGAAGGTTAAAGGTCTGGAACACAAATCCGATCTGTTTATTACGAATAGCAGCTAATTTCCTTTTCTTCATTTTGCTGACTTCTTCATTACTGAGAAAGTATTCCCCGGAACTGGGAGAATCAAGGCAGCCGAGAATGTGCATTAAAGTAGATTTACCGGAACCGGAAGGTCCCATGATCGCTACAAAATCGTTTTTATCAATGGTAAGATCAATTCCGTTCAAAGCAGGAACTGTGATCTTTCCCATTTTGTATTCTTTTTTTATATCGTTTATTTCGATCAAACTTTCCATATTATTTTCCTTAAATATTTGGAAGGATAATTTTTTCAAGGTTATTAATTGTCAAAAGAAAAAAAAATAATATTCAAATAGTCTATACAGGATTGCTTTCCTTAACAATCCGACAGGTTGTTTTATTATCTATCTTTCATAAACAGGTTTAAAATCTTTCAATAATTCATCTACTTTTTCATCGGAAATGGATAATATCCCTCTTTTACCTGGTTTTAGTTGTTCTTTTATATGTAATGGGATTTCTGCGGCTTTAAAACCGGTTATTTTTTTAGGAAGTTTTGGTAATTTAGTGATCCTGATCCTGTTTTTATAATAGGTAGTGAAATAAAGGAAATAGCAGTTATATTCATTTTTGGAATCAAAATAATGCACGATCAATCGAAATCTGTTTCTCCCTGTTAACCTGATATTATAATCATGAAATCTCGCGAAATCGAAATTTGGAATTTGGTTAAGAATTAATTGCTTTCCGAAATATATTCTCATCTTGTTAACAGTATTGTTTTTTATGGCAAGTTTAAAGGAAATGATAAAGTTCCTGATGTTTCTATGCAATTTAGAATTTATTATCGCTTTTGTACCGATCATACCTGCATGACGGTAATACTCAGCCAGCGTATCTTTTTTCAGGTTGTAGATCTTTTTCTTCAAGTTTTCAAACGATTCTTTTCTCTGTATCGCAATTTTTTTGATCGTACAGCCCTTATTAAAATAGTTCTTCATAAGATCTCTTTCAAAATATTTTAATTTTTTAATGTTTTTCTGAATTATATCATACTTTTCATGGCGAGAACTTAAGCTGCTATCCAAGAGATCATCTGTGATCAGATGTTCAACAGAGGCAAAGGTGATAGTGCGATTTCTTTTTTTTGCATATTTCAAGGCTTCATTAACTGCTATTTTTTTGATATATTTATCCTTTCCTTTTTTATCGACTTTTATCTTTTTCTCACATAAATTAAAAACTACAGTTTGGGAAATATCTTTAGCATCTTCAATATTATTCAGTATCTTCAAGGCTTCAAAATAAGAAATTTTTGCATAATCCCGGGCTTCTTGATCTGTCATAAAAATACCCCTTATATGTTCTGGTGTCTTTGTGTCCGGCAGCTACCGGATGCCGGCATCAAGCGAAGCAATCTCAAACAAATGCGTTCATTTCGTTAGAACTATTTTATCGGAATCCTCGTGATGACGAAAAAATGGTCATCTTGTAATTCCTTATTTTATTATAAAATACGCTACTTTTGTTCCCTCATTTCCCTTTTCAATGATATATAAATATAGATAACAAGAAAAAGGAGCATGCAAAAATGAGAAAAAAATCATCTCTCATATTTATGATCTTAATTTTTGTTCTCTTGCTTAGCTGTCAATCGATTTTTTCCCTATCCAAATGGATAGAATTCGGAGCTGAATGGCATTATGTTCCGGACCTGACAGTTCTGCAGGAACACGAACTACCACCGGAGTATAATATTCTCGAAGAAGATCCGGTGGAAAAAAAGGAGATCGTTGAAATCAATGGAGTTATTTATGTGGTTGAACTGGAGTGATAAGATAGATCGGGAATTTATCCGCAATAGATCTAATTCCACTAAAAATAAGAACATAACTTTATAAATTGATTAAAAATATAATTGGAAACAGGAAAAGGAAACGGGAATTCAGAAAATTGAAATGCAAAATAAAAAATCTCTGTGATCTCTG
>DRTC01000106.1 GCA_011372345.1 Candidatus Cloacimonadota bacterium | reverse complement strand
TACCTGATTTTTGTGGAAGGACAGCACCGAGTTAATTCTTTGAAAAATTCTCCTTC
This sequence comes from Candidatus Cloacimonadota bacterium, assembly GCA_011372345.1. Lineage (NCBI taxonomy): Bacteria > Pseudomonadati > Candidatus Cloacimonadota > Candidatus Cloacimonadota bacterium. The sequence goes on along the minus strand of DRTC01000106.1, from coordinate 1,779 downwards.
ACTCGGGAAAAATGAAGTTTACTTGATTGGGCTTCCTAAACTGGATTATTATTTCCAGGGAAAATTCGATAACTCAAAATTTTTAAAAAAATGGAATCTCGATCCAAACAAAAAAACTATCCTCTTTGCTCCAACTTACAAACCAACCTGCATGTATGAAGTGAAAGACGATATTTTCGAACAGACGATAAATTATAACCTGATCATCAAACTTCATCCTTACAGTTGGATGGGAAAATACGCTCCGCATCGTCAGCACCGGATTTTTGAGAAAAGAGTGAGAAAATATCCGCATGCTGTTCTATTACCATTTACAGAATTGAATATCGTTCCCTATTATGCCCTGGCAGATGTGGTTATGAGCGAAGCATCAAGCACCGTTTTTGATTTTCTGGCTTTCCGAAAACATGGAATCATTTTCGATCTGCCTTGCGATAATTTAGTTCATTCTGATGGAGAAGCACTTCTGGAAATCGATAACCGGGAATTCCTGAAAGGTGCTTTTGTGCATATTATCTCCGGAAAACAAATCAAAGAAGCAATTGATCAAAGTATCAATCCAACTAAAAAAATGATTGAGCAAGCCGATAAATACCGCGAGAGATATTTTTATAAATTAGATGGAAAAGCAACAGAAAGATTCGTGCGGAAAATGGAAGAATTGTATTTTGAAGGCGGACATGAAAATGTTCCTTAATAAATCCATTTGACGAACAAATCATTCCTGAAAACTTTGTAACAAATCGAAAAAGAAGGTTATAAAATGAAGATCAAAGAAAAATCAGAAAAATTAGGAGTCTTAATTCCCGGACTCGGAGCAATCGGAACAACTTTCATCGCCGGATTGGAATTGATCAAAAAAGGATATTCCAAACCGATCGGAAGTTTAACGCAAATGGGAACTATCCGTTTGGGAAAAAGAACGGAAAATAGATCACCACTCTTGAAAGATTTTTTACCCCTGGCAAATATCGAAGATATAGTTGTTTCTGGATGGGATATTTTTAAAGATTCTGCTTATGATTCTGCAAAAAATGCCCGGGTTTTATCCAACGAACATATCGAACTTGTAAAAGATGAACTGCAAGCTATCAAACCGATGAAGGCTGTTTTTGATAAAAAATATGTGAAAAAACTGGATGGAACTCACATCAAAAAAGCAGAAAATAAACTTGAACTTGCTAAAATGCTGATGGCTGATATTGAAAATTTTAAGAAGGAAAATAATCTGACCGATGTTGTCATGATCTGGTGTGCATCAACGGAAATATACATTGAACAACAGGCAGTTCATCAAAGTCTGGAAGCATTTGAGAAAGGACTTATAGAAAACAATGAAGCGATTTCTCCGAGCATGATCTACGCTTATGCAGCTCTGAAAAATGGAATTCCATTTGCCAATGGAGCTCCAAATCTGACTGTTGATATTCCGGCAATCTGGGAATTAGCAAAAATGAATAAATTACCGATTGCCGGAAAAGACTTCAAAACCGGACAGACTTTGATGAAAACCATTCTTGCTCCCGGGATCAGAGCCAGAGTTTTGGGAGTAAATGGTTGGTTCTCGACCAATATTTTAGGAAATCGAGATGGAGAAGTTCTCGATGATCCGGAATCTTTCAAAACAAAGGAAGTCAGCAAACTCGGAGTTCTGGATTCTATCCTGCAGCCTGAAAAAAATCCTGAACTTTATAAAGACCTTTATCACAAAGTTCGCATTAATTATTATCCGCCGCGCGGAGATAACAAAGAAGGTTGGGATAACATCGATATTTTCGG
>DRTC01000105.1 GCA_011372345.1 Candidatus Cloacimonadota bacterium | reverse complement strand
ATTCACTTTTACTTGAAAGACATTATACGGCTGATCATTAAAAAGGTTTTTCATATCATTGTAATAAGAAAATTCACCATCTGAAATATAGTCAGATCGATTCTGCGACCACACAAGATAAAGGTTTGAACCTGGAGAAAATTCCCAGCGAATAACCAGATTGGAATTGAATGCTTTATAATTGAAATCCGGATTAGTGATATAATAATCATAAGTTCCATCGCTATTCTCATCGACTGAATATTCTTCATTATCAGCATCATAGTTGATTTCATCAATCGTAAAAGAGTAAAATCGATTTTCATATTTATCGGCTTTAGGGTCGGTTATCCGTTTGAAATCGGAATACTCTCCTGCAGAAATAAATGGTGAACCATAATATTGGATCGAGAAATTCGGAGTGATGCAATAATCCACCCGAAAAGTGAGACTTGTTGTTTCCTGAAACAAAGATGAGAAAATAAATCGAACTTCATCTTCAAATTCTGCGGTCGTAACATATTCCAGATTCTGTTCATACTTGTTGTAGGAAGGATTCAGAGAAAGTCTCAATTGATTATTCGGCCTGATCCTGACATTTATCCAATAGGAATTAAAGGAATTATTATCATTATCTCCAAATCCGAAATTTGTTCCGCTGCTGAAACTTATCCACTTCCTGCTATCGGAATTAAAATTTAGATTTCCATTCCAATCACCCGGTCTTTTGGCAGATGGTCCACCTCTTAAAATTTCGTTAGAAATGTATTCGAAATCTCGATTAATTCCTGCTCCGAAATTGGAATTATTTTTGAATGTTCCGTGAATATTCATATTCAAAGCATTGGAAGTATTAACTCCTCCAAAATCCCAATTGCACCATTGATTTGCATTCACACTGAATTTACGGAAGATCCCGAAAGGCTGATTGATCCAATATCCGATCCAGGTAAATTGATTGATCTGATCTGCTCGCCGCATATAACCGATATCATTGATCTCGAAACCGGGAGAACGCAGGGAAAATCCGGTTTGATATTTTATCCTGCTGCTCGATTTTCCAAAAATAACAGAGCCTGCATATCCGGAAAGTGATGTTCGGTTTGAATCTACTTCAGCATAATTATTGTCCGGTCTCTGGAAATATCGGGCAGAACCGGTTTGTGCTTCCAAAATCGCTTCTTTATCTCCCTGGATTTGACTGAAAGCAGTTGTAGCCATCAGGTAATATTTTTTATCATTCCATTGTTGGAGAAAATCGATGCCGCCGGAATATGCCGATTTATTCAGATAATTCAAATGTTCATCATTAATATTCCTGTTCACGGAAGTAAACATTCCTCCGAGAGAAGAATTTCCTTTGTTAAAATCCTTCATAATCCGACTGACAAAATAATTCGTTAACGGTTCGACAGTAACTTCCTCCTTTTGTCCATCCAATTCATATTCCGCAATTTCCTTTTCTGTGACGGATTCCATTATCCCGATCGACCAACCTTTTTTAGTTTTACCGGAAAGTTTGAAAGCCCCCAGAATAGTTGAATTTTCCGGCATTTCGATAAAGTCATAATTATCAGGATAATATTGCGGTTTCCTGCCGATCCTTCGCGAATAGAAAAGATTATCGCTGACGAAATCTCCACCTGTTATGGCGGAAGTTAATTGATAATCGAGAATATTGTTCCCTTCAATAAAGAATGGTCTTTTTTCAGAAAAGTAAGTTTCAAATTCCGTAAGATTTATTTCGGAAGGATCTGCTTCCACCTGACCGAAGTCGGGATTGATCGTCATATCGAGAGTCAGATCGGTCGTAATTCCGATCTTCCCATCCAAACCAATATTGAAACTTTCTGATGAACCATCATAAAACGGATCATTTTTATCGGCTTCAAATCGCTCTAATTTCCCAACCAGATATGGTAATAACTCGATATGCCTTTGAGGTTTGATTCCTTTTATTCCCCGCAATTCTCCGAAATTACTTACCCAGCCCGGTTCATCCTGTGTGATCAACTGCCAAACCGATCTTTCTTCCTCGCGATGGATTCTGCGTGTAACTTCGATTCCCCAAATCTGTTCTTCTTTATCACTATATCGCAATTGATTGAGAGGAATTTTCATCTCTGCGGTCCAGCCCTGTTCATCGATGTTTGTTTTTCCATACCAGATGGGATTCCAACTCGTATCCCAATTATCTCCATCATCAGAAATGAACTCATCTCCTCTGACTCCGGAAACGCTTAAAGTAAAAGAAAAAGCGGTCCTTTTGTCGAAATAACTATCGATATTCACTTCTACCCAATCTCCGGGAAACCAATCTCTCGGTGCTGTGATGGAAGTTATTTTAGACGGATCTTTATCATACGCTCGAAATCCAAGATAGATGTTTTTATCATCATATAGAATTTTAAATTTCGTTTCCTGTGTTGGTGCTTCATTTTCGTAAGGTGTTCTCTGGATGAAATCACCTGTCCATTCGACGCTGTTCCAAACTTCTTCATCGACTTTTCCATCAATAACCGGTTTTTCCGATCCTAATCTTGCTGTTTGATAAATTCTTTTTTCCTGTGTTGCTGCATTTATTGCAGAAAATATTATTATAATTAATAAAATAATAACAATTTTCTTCATTTTTTGAATCTCCTTTTTTTATTTTTTTTTGGAGTGCAATAACTGTGTTATTGCTAAACGACGAAGTCGTTTCCCTTTCTAAAATATCACGGATATTTTACTCCAAATTAACCTTGAAAAGGTTTATAAGATTTCTCTTCCAAAATCTCCGCAGGAGATTACTGAACCTTTTCAACGGTTTCCCACTCACACATTCCAACCGTTGAAAAGGACAAGTGCAAGAATTCCTCTGGTAGAGTCCGTTTTCAAGGTTTTGGTCCATAAAATGATTCCCATAATCTCTTTGAAACATCATACGAGTCTTTCTTCACACCGAATTTTCCCACATACTTGCAGATGTTTTCAACATCGCGCTGAAGCAGTTCGAAGGCGTTAAAATTCACATTCGGATCCACTGCTTGCGGAAAATCGATAATATACGGCTCCCCATCGTGATAGAGAATATTGAATGGTGAGAGATCACCATGCACAATGTGATTTTGAAGCATCACGGAAATATTATTTACCATCTTTTCATAAATATTTTCCGCTTCCTGCTGATTTAATCGAACATCTTTAAGCAATGGAGCTGAAATTTCATCTTTCCCGATAAAACTCATCACCACAGCATCATCCGTGCAGGCAATCGGTTCCGGAACTTTCAATCCGACATCGAATAAAGTTCCCAAAGCATCAAATTCGTTATTCACCCAAATTGAACGCTCCACTTGCTTCACGATCGATGATCCTTTCTTCTTTCCTCGCTCCAATCGCTTATCCCAGATTCGTCCCTGATGATAGATCCCATCCTGCTTGAAATTCCTGTATTTTTTCTCACGAAATAATTTCACCGCCATAAATTCACAATTCATTTCAGGATGCGCTTTACAGCACACGACAACCGCTTCTTTACCTTTCTTTACAACCCGAACAAGTTCGGTGATTATTTTTTCATTAAAAAAATCCTCACAGGATTCACCATAACGCATCAAATCTGTTTTGAGAACATTCTCCGCCGGCTGCAGATCATAGAATATTTTTTCCAAATTGGAAATTCTGCATTTATCGATTTCCGGAACTTGTTCAGAATTGAATTTTTGCCCGATCTCACCCATGAAATCTACGCAACAAACTGCTGTATAATAATCCAGAACCTGCAGTTCCAAATTAGAAAGTTCATATTCATCCAAAATGAAATCGATATAATCCGTATCGCTTTTTTGAGATAACAAAGCCATTTTCGTGAGACCTAAATGAAACAATTTGTCGCCAAAACAGAGAGAATCTATATCGACAATTCCATTCAACTTTCCGTTTTGGATGATCACATTTTTGGTTGTGATATCATCGAGAAAGGGAACCGGCTCGATACGAGAAAAATATTCATTGAATCGTTCCATTCCGGTGATGAGCAGTTCTACCGGTTTAATACTGCAAACACCAATT
>DRTC01000104.1 GCA_011372345.1 Candidatus Cloacimonadota bacterium | reverse complement strand
AGAAAGTTTTGTCTGGTTTTTCAGCGCTCGAGCCGCAGCCAAGGCATAACTTCCTCCCGAACCGATCGCAATTACATCATCATCCGGTTCGAGAACATCACCGGTTCCTGAAATCACGAGCAGCGATGTTTCATCTGCAACAATGATCATCGCTTCCAATCTTCGCAGGATTTTATCCGAACGCCAATCTTTTGCCAGTTCGACAGCTGCTCGTTTCAGGTTTCCTTTGAAGGATTTCAATTTGCCTTCAAATTTTTCAAATAATGTGAAAGCATCTGCAGTTGCTCCGGCAAAACCAGCAATTACTTTATCTTCATATAGTCTTCTTATTTTTTGAGCAGAAGCTTTGATGATCGTGTTTCCCAGAGTAACCTGACCATCTCCGCCGATGGCAACTTTTTTTCCAATTTTTATTCCTATTATTGTTGTTCCATGCATTTTTTTTCCTTTGAGTCTTTTATTATTTCACAAGTGGAATCGCTCGTGTTACTTTAATATTTCAATAAATCTGAGCTTCATTGAGACGATAGGATTATCGGATTTACTTATCTTTCCTTTTCGGTTTATCCTCAACATCAGGATTTTTTTCATTCGATTTCTGTTCTTTTGTATCCGCTTTTTGATCATTAGGTTTTTCTTCTTTTTCTTCCTGTTTTTTTTTATCAGAATCTTCATTTTCCGATTCTTCTGGAGTTGTATCGATCTTCATCTCTTTTGCTTTTTCGTATTTTTCTTCTACTAATTTTTTATCTTTTTCATCGATATTTTCTAAAATAATAGAATATATTTCATCCGAATTAAGAGTTTCTTTTTCCAATAAAACTTCCGATAATTTATCGAGTAGTATTCTTTTATCATTCAGAATTTCCAGTGATTTCTGGTGAGCAATAGTGATGATATTCCTGATTTCACTATCGATCAATTTTGCTGTCTCTTCGCTGATCTGTTCTTGTCGAGTAAATTCTTTTCCGAGAAATATCTGAGAGTCTTCCTTACCGATTGTCATTGGTCCGATCTTGTCGCTCATTCCCCAGTTGCAGACCATCTGTTTGGCTAAGTCTGTCGATCTTTGAATATCATTGGAAGCTCCGGTAGAAATTTCATTAAAAGCGATTTCTTCTGCAGAGCGACCTCCCATCAGTCCGACAATCGATTCTTCCAAATATCCTTTTGTGTATCGGGATTTATCTGTTTGCAGGAAATGAGTTGCTCCGCCGGTAAACCCTCTTGGAATGATCGTTACTTTATGAATAGGTTCTGTTTTTTGCTGGAAGATAGAACAGAGAACATGACCGACTTCATGATATGCTGTAATTTTTTTATCGTCATCAGTTATGACTCTACTTTTTCTGGCTTTGCCGAGAGTGACTTTATCCTTTGCTTCTTCAAAATCTTCCATCCCGATCTTTTTCTTATTCTTGCGAGCTGCCAGGAGAGCTGCTTCATTGATCAGGTTCGCCAAATCTGCTCCGCTGAAACCGGGAGTTCCGCGAGCAATAATACTTAAAGTTACTTGTTTGGAAATCGGAAGTTTCTTACTATGAACTTTCAGGATCGCTTCTCGTCCTTTAATGTCCGGCAGGTCAACAATAACCTGTCTATCGAATCTTCCGGGACGAAGCAATGCCGGATCGAGCACATCGGGTCTATTTGTTGCTGCAATAATGATAACAGAATCATTCAGATCAAAACCATCCATTTCTACTAAAAGTTGATTCAAAGTCTGTTCTCTTTCGTCGTGACCTCCGCCCAGACCGGTTCCTCGATGACGACCAACAGCGTCAATCTCATCGATAAAAGCGATACAGGGAGCATTTTTCTTTGCCTCGACGAACATGTCCCTGACGCGAGATGCTCCAACTCCAACGAACATCTCTACAAAATCCGATCCGCTGATGCTGTAAAACGGAACTTTTGCTTCTCCTGCGACTGCTTTTGCCAATAAAGTTTTTCCGGTTCCGGGTCTTCCCAAAAGCAAAACTCCGCGTGGAATTCTTCCTCCCAGTTTCTGGAATTTATCTGGAGCTTTCGGGAATTCGATGATCTCTTCCAATTCTTCTTTTGCTTCATCGACTCCGGCTACATCTTTGAAAGTTACCTGTGTTTTTCCTCCGGCAAATAGTTTCGCTCTGCTTTTTCCGAAACTGAAAGCAGCTCCTGCTCCTCCTCGAATTCCTCTCATCATAAAAAACCAGAAACCGAGGAAGATCAGGAACGGTAGCATCGAAATCAAGAAGGAGAAAAGTTTGGAAGGTTTAGTTGATTTTACACTTATTCCCAGAGCTGTGAGTTCTTTAGTAAAATCCGAATCAGGCTCAAAAGGCAGATATGTTGCATATTTAATACCATCATCACCGATAAAAACTACATCTTTCCCGTTGATGTCAACTTGTAAAATTCCTGTGGGTTTTCTTTTATACATTTCCTCAAAATCCGAATAGTCGATCACCTGATATTTTGTGTTATTCATTTTGGAAAATTGGTAAAATACGATGATCATTAAAAGAACCACTATCCAGAAAGTGATGGATTGTGATTTTTTCATTTTTGGAAAAAAAGGTGGCTTTTTATTATCTTTATTATCTTTATTAAATTTGGGTGGTTCAATTTTTGGTGGTTCCTGCATTATGAATATTTCTCCTTTTTTAAAATCCCAATGTAAGGTAAATTGCGATATTTTTCTGCATAATCCAATCCGTATCCAACTACAAATTCATTTCCAATTTCAAATCCGATATAATCTAATTTCATCTCGATCTTATGTGCTTTCGGTTTATCGAGAAGAACACAGGTTTTAACGGAAATCGGTTTGTGTTTCATTAAATAATCATGAATGTATTGAAGTGTCAGACCGCTATCAACAATATCCTCGACTACGATCACATGCCTGTTATGAATGTTTGTATCGATGTCCTTCCTGATCTTGACAATTCCGGATGATTGCGTGCTGTCTCCGTAACTTGATAAGGATAAAAAGTCAATTTCAACGGGTTCATCAATATTTTTAATTAGATCAGACAGGAATAAAACCGCACCTCTTAAGATACAGATCATGATTGGATGTTTTCCTTGATAGTCTTTGGTTATCTTAGAACCAAGTTCTTTTATTTTTGAATGAAGTATGTCTTCATCAAATAAAATTTTTTCAAGATCGTGTTTCATTATATTTTGGGAAATGTTCAAATATTGAGGAAAATATTAAAACTATTTTCCCGATCTCCTTCATTTTGTATCTATTCTTTCCGCATGCCTTGCTTTCTGCACTGACATTTTTTCGATTTTGATCATTAATATATTCTTTGTTTTTTCTGATAAAGCAACTCGATTATCGATTCTTAATCCGGCAATCCAGAGAATCTTTTCTTCATCACAAAAAATTAATATTTTATCCCTATCAAATTTGGGTATTTTTTCGTCAATGAAAAAATCTTTGATTTTCTTTGGATGATCCATCCCGAGAGGAAAAAACTTATCTCCGGGTAAACGGTGACGGATATAAAGCGGAAATGAACTTTGATCAAAATCGAGATAAACTGTATTTTTATCTTCGAAAAGATAGCGTTTATTTGGTAATTTTTTTAATTTTTTCATTATGATCCGATAGTCTTCAAAAGTCATCCTGTTGCGTAGAGATGTGATTTCCTTTTTGTTTTTGATATCGATTTCTTTTTTTCTGGTTGTACGATAAAAAATAAGCTCATAATATTCTTTAAGT
>DRTC01000103.1 GCA_011372345.1 Candidatus Cloacimonadota bacterium | reverse complement strand
GATATTTTTCCCGGTACAATCGCTGAGATCGGAACTCCTGCGATCATGAGGGATTACAGAGTCGTAACTGTAACTGTTAATCCGTTTCAATATGATCCCCAAACACAAGAATTAAAACTATATAAAAATATAGATTTGATCGTTAATTGTAAAGGTAACGGCGGAGAAAATCCAAAAATACACGACAGGAAAAAATCAAAATCTTATGAATCCTTATATGCTTCAACAATCGTCAATTATGAATCACTAATTTCCAGAGATGATGAATATCAGGATCCAAGTTATCTCTTTATTTATACGACCAGCACTTCTGTTGAAACATATCTCGATCTTTTAGTTGATTGGAAACATCAGAAAGGATTTGAAGTTACCACAGTTGATTTTGCTTCAGGCACAAGTAGTTCGACCATCAAATCTTATATCCAGACTGCTTATGATACCTGGGATAATCCACCTGAATTCGTCTGTCTGGTAGGAGACGCAGGAGGAAACTTTAACATTCCGACATCATATATGGACGGAGGAGAAGGTGATCAATATTATGCTTTACTTGAAGGTGGTGACATTTTAGCTGACCTTTTTATTGGACGTCTTTCATTTAATTATATCGATGAACTTGCCACCATTGTTTACAAAATTCTGAATTATGAAAAAGAACCATATATGACGGAAACAAGTTGGTATAATGAAATTCTATTAGTTGGTGATCCTTCTCAATCCGGACCTTCTTGTATTACAACTAAGAGAAGTATTAAAGAAATGATCAATGATAATGAATCAGGTTTTTCTTATGACGAAATCTATTATGGTAGTTGTGCTAATGAAATGAATAGTTCAATGAATGATGGAGTCCTGTATTTCAATTATCGTGGTTATATGGGAATGAGCGGTTGGGGAACCGATGATATATCAAGTTTATCCAATGGTTTTATGTTACCTGTAGGTGTTTTCCCCACTTGCGCTACTGGTGATTTTGAGGGAACAAGCGATTGCCGTAGCGAATATTTTTTAAAAGCCGGAAGTGCTACGGTTCCAAAAGGAGCAATTGCTGCGATTGGAACAGCAACTACAGGAACACATACCTGCTTTAATAATTGTCTCGATGCCGGAACATATTATGGTATTTTCCAGGATAATATCTATCATATGGGAGGAGCATTAAATAGAGGAAAATTAAATTTATACCTTAATTATCCGCAAAATCCCAGTAATTATGTTTATAAGTTTTCTTATTGGAACAACCTGATGGGAGATCCGGGAATGGAAGTATGGACAGGTCTTCCTCAAGAACTTATCATAACTTATGATCCTGTTGTACCGATAGGAAGCAATTTCCTCGAAGTGACAGTTGAGAACACAACTCGTGCTCCTATCGAAGGTGCCTGGGTAACTGCTCTAATGGGTGACGATGTGATTTTTGCTACTGATTATACTGATAGCGAGGGAAAAGTTTATTTACCAATCGATGCTGAAACAGAAGGAACTGTTAAATTAACAGTAACAAACCATAACTTCGTTCCCTATATTGGTAGTTTTGATGTCAGCCAAACCAATTGTTTTGTTAATATTTTCCAGGTTGATATTGATGATTCTGCTGGCAATAATGACGGAAATATCAATCCTGGGGAAAGTATCGGTCTTAATGTTAGTCTAAAAAACTATGGTACATCAATTTCATATCCAGTTCAAGCAAGTATTACAACTGATAACACTTTTATTACAATTTCAGATAATACAGAAAATTATGGAACCATTGGCGCTGGTGAAATTTTGAACATCAATGGAGCTTTTGAATTTGATGTTGATAATAATTCTTTAGGCGGTTCGGAAATCTTTTTTGATGTTACAATTAATTCAGGTCTTGATACCTGGTATGATATAATTCATTTAACTGTTAAGGGGCCAAACCTGGATTATAATGATTATACTGTTATTGATGGTGGAGATGGAGTTTTAAGCCCTGGTGAAGATTCGGATCTCACGGTAACAATAGATAATCTTGAATCAGAATCAGCCGACTTGATTTACGGAACATTATCCTGCTCGAATTCTTCAATCACTATTAATGATGATATTGGTTATTTCGGAAATGTTCCAGCAGGCGGTCAATCAACAAATACAACTAACAGGTTCAATATTACAGCCAGTGCTAATATCGCTCCCGGAACACAATTCGTTTTAGAACTTAATCTTTATAATAATGGAGGTTCTGGTTATAACAATACAGTTTCCTTTATCCTTGATGTTGGTAATGTTTCCGTAACCGATCCTTTAGGTCCCGATTCCTATGGTTATTACTGTTATGATGATGAAGATGCCGATTATATTTCTGTACCGACATATTCATGGGAAGAAATTGATCCGAACTATGCTGGTCCTGGAACTGTTATCCCGATGAGTGATAATGGAGAAGATACCGGAGATACTGAGACACTTACTTTACCGTTTACTTTTCCTTTTTATGGAGAAAGCTACAATGAAATAACAGTTTGCTCTAATGGTTGGATCACTCCCGGAACAACCGAACAATTTTCTAGTTTTAACTGGCGTCTTCCCGGACCTCTCGGACCTTCCCCGATGATCGCTCCATTCTGGGATGATCTGAGGATAGGAACCGGAAGCAATGTATGTTATTATTTTAATTCCAGTCAGCACTATTTCATCGTTGAATGGTCTCACCTTCAAAGCGAGTATGACAGCTCGGAGGAAACCTTTCAGACAATTTTATATGATCCTAATTATTATTCTACTATAACCGGAGACGGTGAAATAAAATTTCAATATAAGGTCTTTAATAATGTTGATATTGCAGGTTATGCCAATCATGGACAATATTCGACAGTCGGTTTGGAAGATGAAACAAGTATGATCGGTTTGGAATATACATTCAATAACAGCTATCCCACAGCGGCTAAAACTTTACAGAATGAAACTGCTATTCTGTTTACGACCAACTCTCCGACTCCTCCTACTGAACCTTATCTCGTTATTGGAACGATTTCTATCGATGATACTAATGGAAACGGTAATGTCGATTATGGTGAAACTGTGAATCTCGGTATTGCTTTGAATAATATGGGATTAAATGGTTCTAGCGGATTATCCGCTGTTCTCTCTTCATCTGATTCTTACATAACAATTACACAGAATTTTTCAAATTATAATGATATTTCAGGCGGAGCTTCAGAAACCAATTTAACGGATTATACTTTTACGGTAGAAAATATCTGTCCTGATGCGCATAATGCTTTATTTGAACTTAATATTACCGGTAATGAAGGTACCTGGGATTTGAATTTTCAACTGGTTTTGAACGCACCTGTGATCGAATTCCATGATGTTTTTGTTAATGATGGAGATAACAACATTCTAGATCCTGATGAGACTGCTGAGATAAGAGTCTCATTACGAAATAATGGTGGTGCCGAAGCTTCCGATATAACCTCGATTCTCTCATCGTCAGATACATATATCACGATTAATGATAATTCTGATAATTTATCAACTTTATCTCCCGGAGCATCTGGTTTTGTTTATTACAATATAACGACATCATCCAGTGCTCCGGTAGGACATTCAATTGTTTTCAATCTTGATATTGAGGCTGATTTAGGATATTTAACAGATGATAGTTTTGTTATCACAATCGGATTAAATTTGGAGGATTTTGAGACAGGAGATTTCACAAAATTCCCATGGGAGTTTGATGGTAATGAAGATTGGACGGTCGTAACTGAAACTCCTTTTGAAGGAACATATTGTGCCAAATCAGGAACTATCTCACATAATCAAATTACTGATTTGATTTTAGAAGTAAATGTTGTTTCTTCAGGAACAATTTCTTTTTATCGTAAAGTATCTTCAGAAAATAACTATGATTACTTACGATTCTATATCGATGGTTCATTACAAGGACAATGGGCAGGAAGTATTTCCTGGGGAGAAGTAAGTTATCCCGTTTCTACCGGAAATCACATTTTCAAATGGGAATATGATAAAGATGGTTCTGTAAGTACCGGCTCAGATTGTGCCTGGATCGATTATATTATATTTCCACCTTTGGGCACACCTGCAGATATTTCAGTAGAACCTTCCTCATTTACAAAAACTCTTGTACCTGGCGGATCTACAACTGATAATCTTTACATAGGAAATGAAGGAGGTCTAACTCTGGAATATTCTGCCACAGTAAACTATTTAGACAGACGATCTGAGGTTAATAATAAAAGCAAGAATAAGTTATCAAGATCAATCTCTAAATCAAATCGAGAATATGTTGTAGTCGGTGCTGGTTCAAGTCTTTCCGGTGCTTATGATACTGACATCACACCTTTTGGAACATATTATCATGATAAACGAGCCCAGTATTTGTTTACTGCTGCTGAACTTTCCTCTGCAGGTCTTCTAACGGGTGTAATTAGCAGTGTTGGCTTCAATGTTGGAACAGCTGGTGGTCAGACAATGGAGAATTTTAATATCAATATGGGTCATACAACTGCGACAATAATGCCTGCTGGTTGGATACCTGATGCATTAACCAATCAATATTCCGGAACCTGGACTGCTTCTAACGGATGGAATGATATTCCTACAAATTTTATCTGGGATGGAACAAGTAATTTGGTCGTAGAAATATGCTTCGATAATTCATCTTATACTTCTAATTCTACAGTTTATTATGATGTTTATACAGGTATGCATTCCCAGGCTTATAATGACAATACTGCTGGTTGTTCTGATCCCTGGGAAACAAATCCTATAGAAAGACCGCAAATAAGATTAGATTATACACCAAGCGGACATTCTTTGAACTGGTTAACTTTAGACGGAGAAAACACTGTAAATGGCTCGATCACTATTGGCTCCCCGGATGATGTTATAACAGTTTTGTTCGATACAAATCCTGATACTCTTGAAGTTGGAACTTATGAAGCAAATATTGTCATTACCAGTAACGATCCTGAAGATTCACCGATAACAGTGCCTGTATCATTAGTTGTCTCAGGTGACCTGACAGCACCAGTCATATCAGGAATTACTGAATACTCAAATAGTATGTACATTTGGTGGGAGTCTGTTGAAGGTGCTACCTACTACAAAATATATTCCTCGGATGATCCCTACTCAGAATTTATTCATATTGATACTGTAACAGGTTCTACAAACTGGAATGAACCGATAACTAATATGAAAAGATTCTATAAAGTAACAGCAAATAATTAATGAAATAAAAAAATAGGAGACTTTTTAGTATGAAGAAAATTACTTTAATTTTGACATTGATCTTGTTTACGATGATGTTAACAGCGGAATGGATTAATATTCCGGAAAACTCGAAAAAGAATATTTTTGAACATGTTCGCGGTGAAAACGAAGCAATCGAAATAAGTTTTGCACTTAATGGTTTTGAAATGGAAGAAATTTCCGAAAGAGAAGAAATCTTTCAGAAAATTTCTTATTTTAATGAAGGTGAATTCCTGGAAATCG
>DRTC01000102.1 GCA_011372345.1 Candidatus Cloacimonadota bacterium | reverse complement strand
TTGGAACATTTTGGAATATATTTGGGGTTGGCGATTGATCCCTGGTCCGTATGCGATCTAACAAAGTAATTTCATCCGAGAAATTTGTTCGTTTTTGTTTGCTGTTAATTTTTTTCTTAATAGGATTGACAGGATTTGCAATTGAGAATTATTTGCATTTATGGAGCGAATAGTTATCTTATTTTTATGAAATAAAAAGGAGTTGTAATGTTCGGTTTTGGAAGAGGATTTAACGGAAAAGGTCAAGGTCTGAGAAGAAGACACAGACATAAACATTGTCGTCATCACGGTAGAAATTTTAATCTTAATTACGGTGAACTCGGGAAAAAATATGTAGTAATTTCCAATCCCGATAAAAAAACAGTAGAAATGGGAATTTTTGCCGGGAGTATGATCGAAGTTCAAAAAAATGAAAGATCAGAGCCAAATATCATTGTCGGAGTCGGTGAATCGAGATACATTATTCCTCGCGACCTTGCTGAACAGATATTGATAAGATAGCGATCCACAAATTACACGAATTGCACGAAAATTATGTGCCCTCATCGTCCCGATGGGAAAATTAAAATCATAAATGTTAACGAAAATCCTCAATTTATTCAAAGAAAGAAAAATTATCAACTTATCCGACCTTTCAATCCATTTCAAAACCGACAGAAGTGCGATGCAGGGAATGCTCCAACAATTGATCAGAAAAGGATATATCGAACTTTTAAATGCAGAATGTTCGACCTGTTCAGCGAATTGTAAAAGTTGTTCGTTTGTTGAAGAGAAGGAATATTATAGATTGAATGAAGATTGAAACTTCCGAAGTTTTGAAAACTTCGGAAGTTTCAATATAGGAGAAAAAAATATATGAAAAAGTCCGTTTTATTATTTTTATTTTTTATTCTGATCTCATTTCTATTTGCTGATTTCAAGATAGAAAAATCGCTGATCGATACACTTACATCAAAAGCATATAAAAACATCGAACCACTTCCCGAAGATGTTCAACAAATCTACAAATCTTACATCGAAAAATATCCCGATGGAATTATGGCATATCTGATCATGACCGAGAACAGTTCACAACTCTGGGACGCAAATCCTCATGATATTTTGGATAATTATCAGGTTATTAAAGATTTAATGAAGATGGAAGATTACGAAAAATATTCGGACGAGTTCGTGCTTTCGTATGTTTGTAAGACTACTATTTCACACGAGATCATTACTAATTATCGAAAAGTTTTTGCGGAAAACGGTCTGCTCGATTATGTTAAGAAATTTCCTGATCTGACTGATAGGATTCGGGAAATAAATTTGTGGTGCCGCGAAAATATGTTGTTCGTTTCAACTTCCGGAAGGACGCAGGATCCTCTATCTGTCTATCAGAAAAGCAAAACGGGAAGATGCGGGGAAATGCAGGTTTTTTTCATTTCTGCTTGCCGAACAGTCGGCATTCCGGCGCGGCCTGCCTGGACTCCCTGGTGGGCTCATACCGATAATAATCATGCCTGGACCGAAGTTTTTGTCGATAATAAATGGCATTATGCGGAAAATGCTCAACCGGATTATTATCTCGATTCCACCTGGTTTTCGGGAGCAGTTACAAAAGCGCTTCTCGTTCTTGCTCGCAGCAGTTTCCCGGACAGTCTGGACGATGTTGTTTTCAAATCATCGAACAATAATTACATCAATTCCACTAATTTTTATCAGCCTACTCGTAAGATAAAATTCAAAATTCTTGATAAGGAAAAAAATCCTGCCGACAGTGCAGTTGTGAAATTTTTCGCTTTTAATTTCTCGATGCTGCGATCACTTCTCGGAGTTAAGGCAGATAGTTTGGGAATTGCAGATGTCAATATCAGTTACGGAAGTTTCCTGGTTATCGCTCATAAAGACAGTTTATACGATTTTGTTTTTGTTCCTTTCGGAGAAAATCCGGAAGAATATGAACTGATTTTGGAAGATAAAAAATGGAAAAACCTGGATTTTACATTTCAATACCCGGAAGCAAGCGGAATCAGGAAAGATGATCCGGAATTTTTTGCGGAAAGAAAGAAACAATCCGAAGAAAAATATAATAAACTGATCGAGGAAATTCAAAGCTGGAAAATTCCCCAATATGCTCCTGAATCTGATTCCAATTTCGTAAAAATATTTGAGAAGAGCAGGAATAATAAACAACCGCTTCTGAATTTTATCAAAGAAAATGAAAATATTCCATCAGATTTTTGGAACAAATTGCTGGAAATCGATGAGAAATTTTTCTGGCAGGCAAATCAAGTTCAGTGGCAGCATATTTACGATACATTTCTGGAATTGGAAGAAAACAAAATCGAGGATGACAAATTTTCCAACTTACTTGCTCCCAGCGTTTTTTATGAGGTTCTTCCAAAAGTTCGGATTCCTGAAAAATACTTAATTTCCAAAGAAAAGGAAGCAACAGAAAGAATCTCCGAAATTATCGACAGTTTAAATTCCAATTTTGAAATAAATGAAGATAAAGCACCGACCGGCTTGCTTTCTCTCGATAAAATGTTAGAAGCAGAATTCCTGCAGGATTTCCAGTTCAAAACCTTGAGTTGTTATATTTTACGGGCAAATCTTATTCCTGCACAATACACGCGTATTCCTTCCACGATAATGGTGATGGCGGACAGCGTCTGGCAGAATTATGATGTTGTGGAGAACAAATTCGTCAAACCGCAGGATAAAAAAGCAGGTTCTCTGATAAAAATTGAATTTGAATTGATAGACGAAAAAGGATTTCCGGTAACTTTGAATCCTGATAATATTTCCACTACAATTTTCCAGAATGGACGCTTTTATAACAACGACAGGCAACTGGATTATGATAAAGAGAAAAGTATTCTTTCGGGTGAACTGGAAAAAGGAGATTATCAAATTCAATTCGGGATTCGAGAGAATGGAGAAATAACCAAAGTGAAACTTATTTCTCTGCATTTGGATGAACAAACAGAGATCAAAGAAACACTTATTTTCAAAGATTTCAAACGCAATTGGAAAAACGCCGACAAAAAATATCTCGATTTTATTTCATCATTCATAGAAGAAAAAGATAAGGATTGGATAGTTCTGCTCGGAGATTATGATAACGAACCTGTGCAGAGATTAGCGACAAAAGTTCATCATAAAATGGAAGATCAGAAATTCGTCTGGATCGGGAAAAATGAATCTTCTCAAGTTATTTCCGATTACATAATTTCCGATAAATACGAAGATTTTCTGGAAGATAATCCCGAACTGAAACATCGATTAATTACTTTTTATTTTGATGCAGGAAAAGATAAATGGAAGATGTTCGAGGGGATTTGGGATTTGTTGTTTAAGTAATATTTATCGCAAAAATGCGAAGACGCAAAGGAATTAGACTGGATAAACAGGATTTACAGGATAGGAAATTGAATGCTGAAAACACTGAAAAGTGGTAAACTTCTTGACTTTAAAAAATCAAAAATTTGTTTGGAATTGAGGTTAGAGAGGGAATTGTGAATAAGATATTGGTCGAGAATTTAAAACACCTGAAAAGCGTGTGCAAAGCCACATTATGTGAAAAAAATGTATGCTTTTGGATCTGTTTGCACGAAAAGATTTAATGAAAACAGCGACATCGATTTATTGGTTTTTTTCCAACCTTTAGATTTTGGTGAATACGCTGATAATTATTTTAGCTTGGTAAACAGGTTGGAGAAAATCTTTAATCGAAGAGTAGATTTATTAACAGATAATTCTTTATCAAACCCGTATTTCATAAAATCTTTGGAAAAAACCAAAACCGTGCTTTATGAATAATAATGTAAAAAAATTTCTTTATGATATCAAAGTCTCGATCTAGTCGATTGAAAAATACCTTGGAGATAATCGAAATTTTAACAAATATCTTTCCGATAAAATGTTGAGAAGAGCAGTTGAAAGAGAATTTGAAATCATCGGATAAGCAATGAACCGTTTATTAAAACTTGACGAAAATATCAAAATTTCTGCAAAAGAATTGATAATCGGAATGAGAAATCGAGTAATTCATGGATATGACAAAATCGATGATGTCATAATTTGGGGAGCGGTAGTTAGACATCTTCCTCTTATGAAGAAAGAAGTTACTGCTCTTCTGGATGAATGAAAAATATGGATTTTAATTCGACTCCATAGTCTAATGAAAACCGAGTAATCTTACTTTTTAAGATTTTTAGTATGAAAATTTTTATGAAAATATTACCTATAATTTTATGTTTTTTGCTGTTAGCCGCTCATTTTGGAAGAGCAAATATTTTTATCCTCCAATATCTCAGTCTTCTAATTCCGTTCCTTCTATTTTGGAAATCCAAAATCGCAGCAAGGAGCATCCAAATTCTTCTGATTTTAAGTGGAATTGAGTGGATCCGGACTACTGTTTATTATGCCCGGATCAGAATTGAAAATGGAGAATCTTGGTTACGACTCGCGATCATTCTGGGAACAGTTGCTATTCTAAATTTCGCGACTATTTTGGTTTTTAAAACGAAATCTATGAGGGAAAGATATAAAATATAAAAACTTCCGAAGTTTAATAAACACATCCCTCTTGCTTTTCTTTAACAGTTAGTCCTATTCCGATTCAACAGGAGCGTTTATTGATGCGGATGATGTTTCAGATTTTCTCAAAATGTGGTGCCACAGAATTGGGTGAAATCTCTTGACATAGATTTATCTACGGTAAATATCGGAGTGTCAATACAAGAAGGTTTCGATGTTTGCCAGAGTGAAAAAGTCCAGGAAATGTGAATATTTACAGATAGTTGAGAACCGACGAGAAGATAAGAAGTCGAAACAGCGTGTGATCGCTACCCTCGGCAGATTAGACAAAATGCAGGATAAAGGAGAAGTTGAACGACTGACTCATTCTCTTTCCCGCTTTTCCAAAAGGGCAATGCTAATTCTTTCCGGTAAAAGTAAACCCAAGGCAAAGGTTAAGAAAAACGGACCTCCTTTAATCTTTGAAAGAAAGCCTTCTGCAAGTCTCATAACTTATTTATATTAAACGAGTTAATTTTTCAAAAATCATCTTGACCTTCTCCTGACCGACAAAATATTGTCTTAAAGTCTTAAGAGACAATAAATTAAAAGAAGCCAAGATGAATTACAAAAAAGTAATTTTACAAAATGAGTTTCTTTTCGAATACTCACCAGACGAGATGAATACTCCTTTTATCGTCGAGTATTCAAAAATATTCGAACATCTTGATTTGGGTAGTATTCAGCATTTCTCTTACGGAGACGGGCAAAATGGCTGTGACAACCATTCCATGATCAAAGCATTTATTGTGTATGCTTGCGAAGGTTATCGTTCAGTTCTGCAACTGATCAGAGAGTTGAAAACCATATTTCAGTCGTTATGTTTTAGGATTCTGGTCATCAATTTCTCATAATTCAAAGTTTTGCTGATTTATTCATAACTTTGATCCGGAAATTATTCGGAAATTACTCGCTTAAGTTAACAGAGAAATCTATGCTGAAAATCTACCCAGAGGAATTGCTATCGATTCCAAACCGGTAAAAGCAAATACAAAAGAAAACAATCCCAAAACTTTCAGAAAAAATCTCTCGGATAAGAAGAAAAAACCAGCAAGAAATTTCAAAAAAATCTATCGAAAACATTATCGGTTTCGCTTTGCTTGGAAAATCGCTTAAAACATTTATCTAATTACAATTACGAGTTAATTATAGTTGAATGCTTGTAATCCTTTGGCTTATTGATTTTCAACTCCATGGCTGAACACACTCAAAATCACATATGCCCTTTTTAAAGATCTATTTTTTTGATATAACGAATCCTAAAGAAAATCCCTTAAAGTAATAATC
>DRTC01000101.1 GCA_011372345.1 Candidatus Cloacimonadota bacterium | reverse complement strand
CAATATATCTCGTAGAAGCGACATTTAAACCTGTAAATGATGATAAATATCACTGCGATGCAGTTTTTTAAGAAAAGAGAGTTTTCAAAACCAAATGCTAACGCATTTTATTACAAACATCTAACCTCTACGAGGTTAGCAATATGAATTAATTTAAATTACAATTTGAAGTGGGAAATGTCAGTAAATAAATTTAAGATTTGGAGATTTGATGATTTAATATTTGAAAAAAATACATTGTCATTCCGAATACTCTCCCTGTTTTTCTCTTGAGGAATCTCCAATTTTTAATGTTTGTTGCAATATTGCTGGAGATTCTTCGTTAGGATTTCTCTGTAAGATTCAGTCTCTTTCAAGAAAGAGAATTCCTTATAATGACAATTAAACCAATCTGTCATTCATAAGTTTCTACCTGCTTTTCTTTTAAGGAATCTCCAATCCGAAAGTGTAAAAAAATAAAACTTTAAAATATTATTTATGAAAAATCTCCTCTTTTCAGCATTGATTCTAATAATCCTGCTTGGATGCACAAAAAAAGAAAAAGCAGATTGGACGATCCTTATTTATATGGCAGCGGACAACAGTCTTTATCAAGCAGTGATCGACGAGATCAATGAAATGGAAACAGCAGATTTTTCCGACAAGATAAATGTCATTGTGCAGATCGACAATCATCATGAATACGGAAGTTTCACTAACACTCGACGCTATCAAGTCCTTCCGGAAAACACAGTCAACCGCGAAGAAATAACCTCCCCTTTGATCGAATCTTTACCGGACATCGATAGCGGAGATTATCAGGAGATCACCAATTTTGCTAATTGGGGTTTCCGAAGATTTCCATCCGATAAAAAGGCTTTGGTCATCTGGTCGCATGGAAACGGCTGGTATAATCTCTATAACAAATTCTGTCCTGATAATGGAACCGGTAATTCAGTAAATATTCCTAAAGGTGATCTGAAAAATGCTCTTTCCTCTCTTGACCATCAACTCGATATTTTGATCTTTGATGCCTGTAATATGCAGACAATGGAAGTTCTTGCTGAATCCTATCAATATGCGGATTATATTATCGGTTCGGAAGAATCCATTGAAGTGTCAGGTTTTCCTTATGGAGATTTTGAAGGAAATGCAATTTTATCGATCTGGGAAGATTATTTAGAGACGGAAAACCTGGCAATTGCAATTGTAAATTCATTCTACGAATCTTATCTTCCCGGAGGAAGTCAGAATTATGAAGGAGATATTTTTCCGGTTTCCTGTTCTGTTATAAAATCGTGTGAATTCCCTGATATTCTTGATGATATAACTCAATTTTCCATGAATTGGCAGGAATATGGATCGATCAGTTTTTTTGATGAAACAAGATTTGCCTGTTATGAATTTAATGACCTGCAGGCTGATGTGGATATCAAAGAATTTTTCTCAATGTTAAAAGAAGGATCATCATCAAGCGAACTCTCTGTTCTGTGTGAGCAGATCCTGACAAATATCGATGAAAGCATTTTAGCTCAACAATTTTATAATTATCCTGCAGACGATCTGGGAACAGCATCTATCTGGTTTCCTGATGAAGAACAAACTTTATATAATCTAATAGAAATATATCAAGGTTTAAGTTTTTCCCAAACTAACTGGCAGGAATTTTTATCCGGATTATTTTCCCAACCATAAATTAATTTGTTGATTTAAT
The DNA here is from genome assembly GCA_011372345.1 of Candidatus Cloacimonadota bacterium. NCBI lineage: Bacteria > Pseudomonadati > Candidatus Cloacimonadota > Candidatus Cloacimonadota bacterium. Next base: position 2,150 of record DRTC01000101.1, on the reverse strand, counting down.
GATTTGGATATTTGGAGATGTAATAATATCGGAATTTAATACATGTCTCCAATTTTCTATCTCCTCGTTTCCATTTCTTCTTTTTTCCTCAATTGTATTTTTCGTGTCTTTTCGTGTTTTTCGCGGATTATGTTGTGTCTGACTTTATCAAAACTTGACACATAAACCGACCCAAAATTGTTTGATTTTCGTGTGCTAGGTGGGAAGTTAGCGGTGTCCTGTAACCCGCAATCCGCTCCAGCGGGACCGAATTCCTGCATGAGAATATTGATTTTCATTTAATGACTGAAAAGTGGTGTTGAGGATCAAGCCTGACGCAATTGTAAACTGTGAACCTTGTCAGATCCGGAAGGAAGCAGCAATAAACAGAGCTTATGATGTGCCGTTGGTCAACTTGATTTGAGCTAACTATCAGCGTGTTACCTGGAATAGATATCGATTGCAGGTGCACACTTTTTGTAGATCAAACATCCTGTTTGATATCTTTTGTTTTTTTTAAATCTGACTTTTATCACAACCAAGGTGGTTGTGTTATTTTGGAGAATTAAAATGTCATTAAAATGTAAAATTCCGCGCGGAACTTTTGATATTCTTCCATCCGAAAGTTACAAATGGCAATATATCACAAAAGTTTTTCGGGAAACATCGAGAAATTTCAATTATCGCGAGATTGTAACTCCCATCTTCGAATCTGCAGGACTTTACGAAAGAAGCGTGGGCAATACTTCTGATATTGTACAAAAAGAAATGTATAAATTCAGGGATAAAAAAGGTCGGATCTTCGCTCTTCGTCCGGAAGGAACTGCCGGAATAGTTAGAGCGTTCGTGGAAAATAACCTCGATATGAAAAACAATTCTTCAAAATTATATTATATTGGTCCTATGTTCAGATATGAAAGGCCTCAAAAAGGAAGATACAGGCAACATTATCAATATGGAATTGAAAATATAGGAAGTTCCGAACCTTTTATCGATGCGGAAGTTATTTCTTTTGGATATTATTTCCTGAAAAAACTTGGTCTGGAAAATTTCAAATTAGAGATAAACAGTATTGGATGTCCAAATTGCTCGCAGGATTATAATAACGCTTTAGTCGAATATTATAAACCGTATTTTGATGATCTTTGTCAGGATTGTAAGATCAGAATTGAGAAAAATCCTAAAAGACTGCTGGATTGTAAAGTCCCGAAATGCAAAGAAATTTCCCGAAATGCTCCTTCCATGTTATCTTATCTTGATGATGATTGTCGGGAACATTTTGATAAAGTCCAGGAATTTCTTACAAAAATAAATATTGCTTTTAAGATCAATCCAAAGATCGTGCGCGGACTGGATTATTATTCTAGAACTGCCTTTGAATTTATAGATACGAATTTGGGAGCGCAAAATACTCTTATCGGTGGCGGCAGGTATGATGGATTAGTCGAACAGATCGGAGGAAAAAATATTCCCGGAATCGGTTTTGCCGGTGGTTTTGAAAGATTGATCTTATCGATGGAAACAGAAGGTGTTTCTTTTGGAAGCGAACAAAATCCTGATTATTATCTTGTTTGTTTAGGAGAGAAAGCAAAAGATTTTAGTCTGAATTTATTAACAAAAATCAGGAATGCCGGTATTTCTGTCGAATCCGATTTTGAAAAAAAATCCATTAAAGCTCAAATGAAAGCTGCTGATAAAAGCAATGCTAAATATTCCTTGATCCTTGGTGAGGACGAAATCTCTCAAAATAAAATAGTTTTAAAAAATATGAAAACCGGAGATCAGGAATCTATTCTGATGGATAACTTGATCGAGAAATTACATTAATAATCCAATTCTATTTACGATAAAATATCTGTCGTTTATAAGGCTTCTCTTTCCTGAAAAGTTTGGATTCTCAACATTTAATTTGTTGAGAAATCTTTAATAAATTTTTTTTTGAAATTGATATTGTTAATTCATCGAGAGAAAACTTTTTCGGGAAAACTCAAAATGACAATAAAATCTTTTAATGAAAATATAACTCTCCATATATCCAAAAAAAATAAGAAAAAAATACAGATATTTTTTGACATTTTTTATTAACTCAAAAAGTTGGCACTCGAAAAAAGGGTTTGCTAAAAAAAGAAAAAAGATTAATTTTAATTAAAAAAAACAGGAGGATTTAGCAT